>NZ_JAGXJL010000028.1:0-138675 GCF_019091475.1 Streptomyces sp. GbtcB6
CGCCCGCCCCCCGCCCCCGCGGGGGGGGTCGGGCGGTGGGGTGGGGGGGGGGGGGGCGGGGTGGGGGGGGGGGGGGGGGGGGGGGGGGTGGGGGGGGGGGGGGGGGGGGGGGCGGGGGGGGGGAGTGGTGCGGGGGCTGGGGATGGTTCGGGGGTGGGGACCGGGCTGGGGTAGGGGTCCGGAGGGTGGGGGGACGGTGCGGGGTCGGGGATCGGGTTTGTCATGGTGTCCTCCGGCCAGTGGCTCGATGTCGCCTCTGGGGGTCTACTGCCCCATTTACCCGACCGGCGCTCGCGCTATCCCCCAGTCGACCGCTGCCGCACCCGCCGCCAGGCCCGGGCGTGGGCTGGACAGGATCGGGACCGTCGTGGTCGTGAGTTTCGCGGCCGAGGTCATGGATGCCTGGGCCAGGACGATCACGTCGGCGTCGGTCACGGCGTCTGCCGCGGCCGCCACCAACTGGGCGCATCCTTCGATGTCGCCGGCCTCGAAGCGGGTCCAGGCGTCCGGTACGACCTCGGCGCGGGCGTGGATCGGGCGGCCCGCACGGCGGGCCTCGTCGTCCAGCAGGGCCAGGGTGGGCGGCAGGGTGCTGTCGACCGTCGCCAGTACGGCGATACGGGGGCCCGCCGCCACCGCCGCGGCCGCCATCGGGCGGTCACCGCGGATGACCGGTACGCCGACCTCCTCGGCGGCCCGCTCCGCCACCTCGCCGATCGTCGAGCAGGTGCAGAGCACGGCCTGTACGCCGTGTGCCGCTGCCTGCCGGAGGGCTGCGGTGACGTCCTCGGCCACCGCTTCGGGGCCCTCCCGGCGGGCCCGGGACAGGAGGCCCGGGTCCACGGAGTGGCGCAGCTCCAGGCCCGGGTGGTGCTCGTCGCGCAGGGCCTCGAAGACGGGGACGTGCAGGGGCGAGGTGTGCAGGAGGGCGAGCATGTGAGGCCCCGCCCTTCAGAAGCGGCCGGGGTGGGCGACCAGCCACTCCTTCGCCGCGCGCAGCAGCTCGGGGTCCGGTGCCGGCGCCACGTCGGGGTGGCGCTCGGCCCACACGACGACGTACGGGCAGAGCGGGGCCACCGGGGTCTTCTCGCGCTCGGAGATCGCGTACAGCTCGCGGGCGAGGGAGCCCGCGATGCCCTTCCCCTCGTGTTCGGGCTCCACGATGGTGTGGACGGGCACGAGGGCCCGGGAGGGCGACTCCAGGACGAAGTACTCGATGTGGCCGACGACTTCGTCGCCGGCGACCGCCTCCAGACGGCCCGCCGCCCGGTCGTCGCGGATCTCGATGTCGCTCATGTCGCCCTCCTGGTCCGTCGGTCAGGCCGAGACGGCCTGCGGGCTGCGCTCCTGGTCCGAGCCCGGTACCGGCTCGGACGGGTCGGCACCGAGGGCCACGACCCGGTTGTCGTGGTCGACGTGCACGACCCGCGGCCGAAGCGTACGCGCCTCGGCGTCGGTGACCTGAGCGTAGCTGATGATGATCACCAGGTCGCCGGGATGGACGAGATGGGCCGCCGCCCCGTTGATCCCGACGACCCCGGAGCCCCGCTGGCCCTCGATGACATACGTCTCCAGCCGGGCGCCGTTGGTGATGTCGACGATGTGGACCAGCTCGCCCGGGAGCAGGTCGGCGGCGTCGAGGAGGTCGGCGTCGATGGTCACCGATCCCACGTAGTGCAGGTCGGCCTGGGTGACGGTGGCCCGATGGATCTTGGACTTGAATACTGTACGAAGCATGAGGAAACTCCCGATTCGTCTGCTCCCTGCCCGCGTTTGCAGGTCAAGGGCGGTGTCCGGAGAGTACATCGCGTCGCAGCCCTGATCAGCTGCGGTCAGGTGTTCGAGGACTGGCCAGAGTCGGCCCCCTGGCGAGTCTCAGAAAGGTCGGCCGCGGGCCGGCACGGAACGGCCGCCGACGCCGTCCGCGCCACCGAATCGGGTCGATTCACATTCCGGGGCGCCCGGCAGCCGTCCAGGCGGCGTACGCCCGGCGGACGTAGAGGCGATGGCTGCGGGCGAGAGTGATCGCGTCGGGGTGGTGCGGGCCGGTCACCAGGTCGGGATGACGGCGGTCGTGCAGGACGAGCTGCTCGGCGGTTTCCGCGGCGGCCGCGACCGGGCCGGAGCCGGGGGCGTCGAGGGCCATCCGGTCCATGAGGGCGGCCCGTCGTAGCAGCCAGGCGCGTTCGGCGACCCTTCCACCGACCAGGGGGCCGGTGACGGGCCCGGCCTGGCGGCCGTCGCGTTCGGCCCCGAGAGCGAGCACCTGGTGCATCTCGCGGCGCAGGTCCGGCGCACTCGCGTACGCCTCGTGCGGGGGCGGGGCGCCGGTCGCCTCGCCGCCGTTCGGGGTGACGTCCATGCTCACACCTCCGCCGGTCCGCAGGGGCCGGCGCCACAGCGTCGACACAGCGTTCTGTCCTGGCCGGGGTCGCCGTGATCGGGGGCCGAGGGGTGCGCCGCGGACCGCATGGGCGCCCGGGCCGGGCCCGGGCAGCCGTCGACGGGGCACCGCTTATGGGTCGCGAAGGCCCACTCGGCGGGGCCGTCGGGCGACCCTGCGTCGCGGCCGGCACCGGCGACCCGCCGCTGTGCCGCGGTGCCGGCACCGGAAAGGGGCCACAGTTCACGCGGAACGTCCGGCCCGGTCATGGTGAGCACCTGAGGCAGGCGCGGACTTCGCGGCCGCCGCATGTCTGGTGGACCTCGGTCGACTGGGCGAGGTACTCGACGATGCCGGTGCCGCGGCCGTGTTCGTCGGGGGCGACGTCGGGGCGATGGCGGTCCACCGCCATGCCGGAGTCGGTGACCACAATGTGCAGAGTGCCGTCGTCGAGGACGAGCAGCAGGGTCATGCGCTCGCGGCCGTACCGGGCGGCGTTGGCGGTGAGTTCGTCGACGATGAGAACGGCGGAGTCCCGCTCGCTCGCGGGCACACTCCAGGTCTCCAGCAGATCGGCCGCGAAGTGACGAGCGGCGGAGACGTGCGCCTCCTGCGCGGGCAGGGTGAGCAGTGCCTCGTGGCGGCAGGGCTGGCCGAGCAGTGAACTCGGGCTGGGGGAATCGGTCACAAACATGGTCATGTGGCTCTTCTGTGGATGTGCGGAGAGCGGAACGGGGGAAGATCACCAGCGACTTCGGGGGCTGTCGGTAAGCCGGATCCTGAAGAGGCGCGCTCATCCAGTTCCACGGGTGACGCAGCCGAACGGTTCAAGCCATTTGCACCTTTTGCCCCACTTCTTTCCGGTCGCGTCGATGCCGGCGGCCCGGCCGAGTTCGCTCGCCTCCGCCAGGGGCTCGATGCCGAACTCGGCCTGACCGGGCACCGGCAGCTCGTTCCCTCACGCCCGGTCTTCCGGACAGCCCTGCGGGAACGTCGCGCCGCAGGGCCGGACGAGCGTCTCTGCCCGCGCCTCTGCTCGGCCGCGGCCCTCGGCGTGCGGACATCCCGGCCCGGCCCCTTGCCACTGACGGTCCGGTCCTTCGGTGACGACACCCTCTCGGCCTCTTGTGCCGTCGTACGCCCACACCAGTTGCCGCGTCTCACGCCTGGATGGTGACCATCTTCTGACCGTTGCCGGCGAGAATCTCGAAGTGGTCAATGACTCCCGGGGACATGGGCACCGCACCGGGGATCGTGGTGCCGGGAGGGTACTCGCCCGCCCTCCAGGTGGCGCCGACAGTCCTGACCCCGCCGGGCCCGACCGCCTGCAGCCGACAGGTGATTCCGGCGGGCGCCCCCTTGGCGGAGACCTGCAGGACACTGCCCCAGGCAGAGGGCCAGACCTTCACCGAGGCGGAGACGCCGGTGGTGGGATCGCTTCCGGAGAAGGTGCGCCAGGCAGTCGGCGCGGTCGGCCCAGGCGGGGTCGCCTGACTGCTCACGGATCCGACGGCCGCCAGCCATGTACCGCCGACCGCTGCCGCGACGAACGTCAACGAGGCGGCCGCGCCGGCCAGTTGCAGACGCACGCGCCTGCGGCGCCGGGCCGCGGCCTGCTGGAGCAGCCTCTCCAGCACGCCCCCTGCCGACACCTTCGGCACCGCGGGCGCGGCGGGCCGTTCGAGCAGGGAGCCCGGCGCGCTTTCGGCGGCCCGCGCCACCAGCCGGTCGGCCAGTTCCTCGTCGGCCGTCGGCACCGCCCGACCTGAGGCTTCGGCTTCGGTCACCGTCGCCAGCAGCGCGGGCAATCCCGCCAGCCGGACGTGTTCGGCCCGGCATTCGGCGCAGTCCGCGAGATGAATGCGGACCCGTTCCATTTCTGCCGAGGGCAGCGTGCCCAGGACGTATCCCCCCAGCGCCAGCCGGAGGGCGTCGTGCTCCGCACTCATGGTCGCCACCTCCTGGCCGCCACGGTCATGGCTCGATGCCCCGCTCCTGCAGCGCCAGCCGCAGGGCGTGCAGGGCGTAGTACGTCCGCGACTTCACGGTGCCCAGCGGGATTCCCAGTACCTTTGCGGCCTCCACCATGGTCCGGCCCCGGTAGTAGGTCTCCAGCAGGACGGCGCGGTGGTCCGGGGACAGCGACCGGACGGCGTCGGCAACCGCCCAGCTCTGCAGTGCCTGCTCGATCTGGTCCTCGCCCGGCGCCTGCTCGGCGGCCCGCTGAAGGGCCTCGCCGCCGGCCTCGGGCGGTCTGGCTTGCCGGGCCCGGTGGGCGTCGATGACCAGGCGCCGGGCGACCGTACACAGCCATGCCCGGGCCGGACCGCGTGCGGGGTCGAAGGCGGCGGGATGCTGCCACGCTCGCAGCAGTGTCTCCTGTACCACGTCCTCCGCCCATTGCCAGTCTCCTGAAGTCAGTCGCAGCACGTAGTGGAAGAGGGCTCCCGCGTGCTCCGCATACAGAGTGCGCAGCAGTTCCTCATCTGCGGTCGAAAGCGTCCCTTTACCAGAGACACGGTGCGCGGAGCGATTCGGATCCGTTCTCGGACCACGTTTTCTGGAACTCCAGGGCATAAGCCGATCATCGCGCACATGTACCGCTTTGTCCTGTAACGCCCAGCGCACCGCATGTGACGCTCCGATCACCTCGCGGGCGATTTGCCCTGCTGACCCTTGACGGGCTGATCGACGGCGACGCCAAGAGGTTTCACAAAAAGTGCATATCCATCGAACCGCGGAACTCCCGCCATCCGTGGAACCGGACAAGAGCCGACTCGATGGCCCGCAAGGGCGGATGTGCAGTGCGGGGCACACGCCCGTGAACACGGCATCCAGCACATATTCCTGCGGTTGCGGGCGTCGAGCCGGCGCAGTCCCCGTGTCCGCCCGATCAGTGAGGACCGAACACCATGCACCTGAAACTTTCCACTCCTGGCAGGCGGTCACGCGCCGCGGCCGGGCTGGCTGTCGCCGTTCTCGCCTCCGCCGGCGCGGTGGGGCTCCTCAGCGCATGCGGCCAGTCGTCGCATTCCCCGGCCGGCGGAGCCGGCGCCCTCACACCCGGCCCGGGGCAGCACCGGACGGCAGGGATGCCCGGCGCCACGGGGACGGGGAAGGGCTCCGCTCCCGGCGCCCCGCCGATGCCCGGTATGACCATGCCGATGAGCCCTTCGGGTGCGAGCACGCAGGCCGCGGCGGTGACCGGGAACGCGGTGGCGATCAGGAACTTCGCGTTCTTCCCGGCCACGCTGAAGGTCAAAGCGGGCACGAAGGTGACGTGGACCAATCAGGACAGCGACGCCCACACCGTCACCAGCACCGGATCGGGCGGCCCGTTGCATTCGGCCGCCCTGGCCACCCATGCCACCTACAGCTACACGTTCACCAAGCCCGGCACCTATGCCTACCTCTGCACCATCCATCCGTTCATGACCGCCACCGTGGAGGTGACCCGATGACCGGCTACTACGACAGTCACGACGGAGCCCCGGCCGACGACGCCCGGCCCGCCGGCGAGCCCGATACCGAACACGGTATGACTCGACGTCAACTCATGCGACACGCGGGATGGTTCGGCGGCGCAGTGGTGCTGACCGTGGCCGGTGGAGAGGTGATGAGCCATATCGCCGGTTCCCAGGACGCCAACGCCGGGGGCACGACCGGGGCCGCGGCCGCGGCCGCCGTGGTGGGAAGCGGCCCGCTGCGGTTCGTGCAGGTCTCCGACAGCCATATCGGGTTCCAGGGCCCGGCGAACACGAACGTGGTCGGCTCCTTCGGCGAGGCGATCAAGCAGGTCAACTCGCTCGGCTTCAGGCCCGACTTCGTCATGCACAGCGGCGATCTGACCCACCTGTCCACGGCCGGGCAGTTCGACCAGGTCAAGCAGATGATGACCGGAATGAGGACAGACCGCGTCTTCACCGTGCCGGGCGAGCACGACTCCATCGGCGATGCGGGCCGTGCCTACCGGCGCACCTTCGGCATGGGCACGCTCGGCGAGGGCTGGTACAGCTTCGACACCCACGGCGTGCACTTCATCGCCCTGGTCAACACCCTGAGCCTGGAGAAGCTCGGCCACCTCGGCACCGACCAGATCGACTTCGTTCGCAAGGACCTCGCAGGGCTGTCGTCGGACACCCCCGTCGTGGTCTTCAGCCACATCCCGCTGTTCGCCATGTACCCGAAGTGGGGCTGGAGCACCGACGACGCCCTCAAGGTCATCGCCCTGCTGCGCCGCTTCTCCTCCGTCACCTGCCTCAACGGGCACGTCCACCAGTTGTTCACCAAGACAGACGGCAACATCACCTTCCACTCCGCCACCACCACCGCCTACCCCCTGCCCAAACCGGGCCGCGCCCCCGCTCCCACCCCGCAGGTCGTCCCCGCCCGGCAGCTCCATGAGGCACTCGGCATCCGCAGCGTCGGCTACCGCCAAGGCGACCGCGAGCTGGCCGTCAAGGACCAGAGGCTGGCATGAACACCCGAAGACTGCTCGCCCCCGCCCTGCGGTCGATGACCGCCGCGACCCTCGCCGCCGGCGGATACATCCACGCGCAGCTCTACCTCGACGGGTATCGCTTCGTCCACGTCGTCGGCCCACTGTTCCTGCTCCAGGCCAGCACGTCCTTCGCCCTCGCCGCCGTACTGCTGATCGGGACACCGCCCCTGCCGCTGAGGGCCGCCGCGGCAGGCACCGCGCTCGGCGCTCTGGGCGGTTTCACCGCTTCGCGCACCGTAGGAGTGTTCGGTTTCACCGAGCACGGTCTGCAGCCCCAGCCGCAAGCCGTCCTCAGCCTCCTCGCCGAAACCGGCACGCTGCTGCTCCTCGCCATCTGGCAGGTGACCGTGACCAGACAAACCCACGCCGCCCGCCCCTAGTTCCGGAACCAAGGAGTGCCCCCATGTACCTGGAACCGCGCCCGGGAATCGCCTGGCCGAGCCCGCACCTCCGCGAACTGAAGGATGCCGTGCGCGCCCTGCTCGGTCTGGACGACGACACCGCCGTCATAATCCGCCAGCTCATCTGCGGCGAAGTCGGCCGCCCATCTCTGGAGACCGTCGTCGGGGTGCTGCCCATGGACGGCGAGGCCCACCGCTGGACGCTCCACCGCCCCGCCGAGCAGATCACCGAGAACGAGCTACGGACCACCCTGCTCGACCACCGGCCGAGCTGACCGGAACCCGTCCCGTCCACCGCTGAAAGCTGCCCCCGCTCCCGTTCGGGCCCGATCGCGGATTTACTGACGATTGGTTTATCAGTCCGGACTGATAAACCTAGTGTTAGTACTTGTGAAGACTGACATAGCCGCTGGTGGCGGTCACATCCACGAGCCGGGCGACACCACCCGCCTCGCATCCGGTCTCCGGCTCGCGGTGGGCCGTCTGACGCGGCGGCTGCGCCAGGCGCACGCCGTGGGAGACGTGTCCCTGTCCGGGGTGTCCGTACTGGCGCGGCTCGCCGCCGACGGGCCCGACTCGCCGACGTCCCTCGCCGAACTGGAACGGGTACGCCCGCAGGCCATGGCCAGCATCCTCGCCCAGCTCGAACAACGCGCGCTGGTCCGCCGTACCCCCGACGCCACGGACGGGCGGCGGAGCATCCTGGAGGTCACCGCGGACGGGCGGGCCATGCTGGCCGAGCGGCGCTCGGAGTCGGTGCAGCGCCTCGCGGCCGTCCTCGACGACTTCACGGCCGAGGAGCGGGTCACACTCGCCTCCGCCGTGCCCCTCCTCGACCGGCTGGCGGAGCGGCTGTGAGCGGCCGCGGGTGGTCCGGCGCCCTGCGCTCGGCCCGCCGCAAGGACACCCCGGCCGGGCCCGGCTACAAGTGGGTCGCGCTGTCGAACACCACGCTCGGCGTGCTGATCGCCACGATGGACGCGTCGATCGTGATCATCTCGCTGCCGGCGATCTTCCGCGGCATCGGGCTCGATCCGCTCGCGCCGGGCAACATCGGCTATCTGCTCTGGATGATCCTCGGCTACCTGCTGGTGTCAGCCGTACTGGTCGTCGTGCTCGGGCGGCTCGGCGACATGTTCGGGCGGGTGAAGATCTACAACCTCGGCTTCCTGATCTTCGCGTGTGCCTCGGTCGCGCTGTCGCTCGATCCGTTCCGCGCCGGGGCCGGTGCCCTGTGGCTGATCCTGTGGCGGATCGTGCAGGCCTTCGGCGGGTCCATGCTCACCGCCAACTCGGCGGCCATCCTCACCGACGCCTTCCCGGCCCGGCAGCGCGGTATGGCCCTCGGCATCAACCAGATCACCGCGCTCGCGGGCCAGTTCCTCGGTCTGCTCGCGGGCGGTCTGCTCGCCGTCGTCGACTGGCGTGCCGTGTTCTGGGTGAGCGTCCCGGTCAGCATCACCGGCACGATCTGGTCGTACCTGAGCCTGCGCGAGACCTCGGCGGGCCGGCCCGGCCGGATCGACTGGCTGGGCAACCTCACCTTCGCGGCCGGCGCCGGCATCCTGCTGGCCGGGATCACCTACGGGATCCAGCCCTACGGCGACAGCGCCACCGGCTGGGGGAACCCGTGGGTGCTGACCGGCCTGATCGGTGGCGCCGCCCTGCTACTGGCCTTCTGCGTCATCGAGACCCGGGTCGCCGAGCCCATGTTCGACCTGGCGCTCTTCAGGAACAGGGCGTTCGCCGCGGGCAACGTGGCCGCCCTGCTGACCTCGATCGCGCGCGGCGGCCTGCAGTTCATGCTGATCATCTGGCTGCAGGGCATCTGGCTGCCGCTGCACGGCTACGACTTCGAGGACACCCCGCTGTGGGCCGGCATCTTCATGCTCCCGCTGACGCTGGGCTTCCTGATCGCGGGACCGGTGTCCGGGTACCTGTCGGACCGGTTCGGCGCCCGGTTCTTCTCCACCGCGGGGCTGGTGGTCGTCATGGCGTCCTTCTTCGGCCTGCTCGCGCTGCCCGTCGACTTCGACTACGGGCTGTTCGCGGCGCTGCTGCTGCTCAACGGCCTGGGTCAGGGCATGTTCTCGGCACCCAACACCTCGTCGATCATGGGCAGTGTGCCGGCCGAGTACCGGGGTGTCGCCTCGGGCATGCGCTCGACCTTCCAGAACTCCGGTACGGCGCTGTCCATCGGTGTCTTCTTCTCGCTGATGGTGTCCGGGCTCGCCTCCTCGCTCCCGGCGACGCTGAAGAGCGGCCTCATGGCGCACGGCGTGCCGGCCGCCTCCGCCGCGCACGCCGCGGCGCTGCCGCCGGTGAGCACGCTGTTCGCGACGTTCCTCGGCAACAACCCCATCGAGCACCTGCTCGCCTCCGAGGGCGTCCTGGACCATGTCACCAAGGCCCAGCGGTCGGTGCTGACCGGGCACACCTTCTTCCCGCAGCTGGTGTCCGGTCCCTTCCACCACGGCCTGGCCATCGTCTTCGGCGTGGCCGCCGGCATGGCCCTGGTCTCCGCGGTGGCCTCCGCACTGCGCGGCGGCCACCGGCCGGGACCGGACCAGCAGGAGCCGAAGGACCGGCCCGCGGCGCGTACGACGCAGTCCCGGCACAACGCGCCGTCGTGAAAAGCGCGGGTGCCCCGGCGGAGATCCGCCGGGGCACCCGCTGTCCGCTCACCGGGCGACGGTCACGGATACGAGTTGAGGTTGGCCACGTTGGTGGACGAGTTCGACGGTCCTCCGCTGTTGTTGATGACGTGGGTGATGGTGCCGGTGCCGCCGAGGGAGACCGTCACCATGCTGGTGAACTTGACGTTCGAGTTGGTCGGTGCCTCGATCGCGTGATCGGCGACGACGCTCGAGTTGGTGCTGAAGTAGCAGTAGCTGCCGAGTCCGTACACCTGGTGGCTGGTGACCGAGTCGGCGACCTTGTAGGCCGCGTAGCCCTTGGTCGAGCCGTTCATCCAGGACGACTGGTTCGGCGGGTCGTACGGCATCTCGTTCTGGTAGAAGTACGTCTTGCCGCCGTTGCCGTTCCAGATGGTCTGGTACTTCTGGAAGTGCTCGACGAACAGGCCGTACATCGTCACGTTGTCGCCGTTGACCACCAGGCCGGTGTCGGCGGTGTTGGTGGTCCAGCCGACGCCGGTGCCGTGGTCGGCGCGCCAGATCCACATGTGATCGCCGATGACGTTGTCGCTGTTGACGACCAGGCTGGTGGTCGCCTTGCCGACGCCCGCGCCGCCGACGCGGAAGTACACGTCGTGCAGGGACGTCGGGTCGCTCGCGTGCGAGGCCGAGGAACCGCTCGGGCCGACCTCCACCAGCGTGGAGGAGTTGGTGGTGCCGGCGTCGAAGAGCAGGCCCGCGATGTTGACGCCGTCGACGTCGGCGACCTTCATGGCGGTGATGCCGTTGTCCGGGACGAAGGTGGCGAGGCCGAGGCCGAGGACGACGGTGTCGGCGCGGTTGATCTGCAGGGTCTGGTCGAGGTGGTAGACACCCGGGGTGACCAGGAGGTTCTTGCCCGCCGTGAGGGCCGCGTTGATCTGGGACGCGGTGGCGCCCGGCTTCACGACGTAGAAGCTGTCCAGCGAGAGCGAGGTACCGGCGGCGGAGCCGGAACTCCAGCTGGTGCCGGAGGTGTTGGTGCGCGTGGACGGCACGAACACCTGGTAGTTGCCGGAGCCGTCGACGTACAGGAACGGCTTCTCACGGGTCACCGGGCTCTGCGCGACCGTGGTGTCCGGCGGGCTCGGGAAGGTCGTGGACGGCACACCCGTGCTGCCCACGAAGACCATGTTCCAGTTGGAGCCGGTCCAGCTGCCGAGCTGGGAGTTGCGGGTCAGCCACTGCTGCTGGGTACCGGAGTTGACCTGGCCGTTGATCTGGCTGTCGGCGATCAGGCCACCGCTGGACCAGCCGCCGTCGTCCAGGGCGAGGTTGCCGCGCAGGTGCACCCGGCGGTAGGCGGACGCCTGCGAGACCGCCCAGCGGTCGCTGCCGCTGGTCGGGTTGACGGAGAGGTTCTCGGCGCCGCGCCAGAAGTTCTGGGTGGCGTTGCCCTGGAACCAGTCGGCCTCCGCGTGCACCGCGCCGTTGATCGAGACCGCGTCGGGCGACAGGCCCAGGCCGAGCACCTGCGTGTAGAAGCCGACGTTGACGTCCGCGCTGTAGGCGCCGGGCTTGAACATCACCGCGTAGCGCTGGGAGCCGAACTGGTTGGTCTGCTGCTGCGCGAAGATCGAGTCCAGCTTGCTCTGGATGGTCGACGCGGACATCGACGGGTCGAAGATGACCACGTTGGAGCCGAGGTCCGGGTTGCTCGACTGGGTCACCGGGACGACCTGGAAACGCTGGGCCGCCGTGCCGTTGCAGGTGTACTGCACGAACTGCACGCTGTCGGCGGTCGAGGCGGAGGGGTCGTCGAGGCACTTGCCGCTGTTGCGGTTGACGAAGTGGTAGGCGCCGCCGCCGTCGTCGACGGGCAGCCACTGCTGGTTGTTGCCGCCGCCGTAGGTCCACATCTGGACGAGCGCGTTGTCGGCCGTCGAGACGCCGGTGACGTCCAGGACCTCGTTGGCGTTGTTCCCGTTGTTGATGCGGACGTAGCCGTCGCTGGTGGTGGTGAAACTCCACTGCTGGGCGGTGGAGTTGTTGCAGGCGTACTGCTGGACGACGGTGCCGTCGGCGGTGGCGGCCGCCTTGGCGTCCACGCACTTGCCGCTGGCCGCGTTGAGCAGGGTGGTGTTGCCGGTGGGCAGCGTGGCGGCGGACGCGGGCGAGGAGGCGCCCGCCGCGGTGAGCAGCGAGGCGGCGACAACGGCCACCGCTGCGGCGGCCGTTGATCTGCGGCGCCGGGGAAGGCGAAGCACAAGTTCTCCTAATTCAGAAAAACGCGAGGAGTGCGGGGTCAGCCGGTGTATCCGGCGAAGACGCGCGTGTAGTCCCAGTTCGACTGGCTCACGCCGGAGCAGCTGTCGGCTGAGCCGCCGGTGCAGGGCCGGTCGCGGTTGGCGGACCAGAAGGTGAGCCGGGCCAGGTGGTGCTGCTGGGCGTAGGCGAGGATGGTGCGGAAGTCGGCCACCGTGACGGTCTCGCTGTTGTCGGTGATGCCGTTCATCGACGAGATGCCCATGTCCCGGTAGGCGGTGTCGTCGCTGTAGCCGTAGGCGTTCTTCAGCGCGTTCTTGAGCCCCTCGGCCGCCTGGGTGGTGAGGTTGCCCATGTTCTGGCCCGCGCCGCCGAAGTCGAACGGCATGATGGCCCAGGCGTCGACGGTCAGCCCGGAGGACGCGGCCCGGTTGATCAGGCTGGTGTCCGGACCGCTCTGGCCGGTGCCGATGGTGATGTACACCTTCAGGCCGGAGTTGTTGGCCTTCACCGTCTTCAGCGCGTCCACGACCCGCTGCTGCACGGTCCCGTTGCTGTAGGCGTCGGCCTCCAGGTCGATGTCGATCGCCTTGAGACCGCCGTAGGCGTTGATGACCTTCTGGTACGCCGCCGCCAGCTCGCTCGCGCTGGAGCAGGAGCTCTCCAGCTTGTTGCCGCTGTAGCCGCCGAAGGACGGGATCACGTCACCGCCGTTGGCGCGCACGGTGTTGATGGTGCTCTGGTCGACCCCGCCGGTCAGCGCCCGGCTGCCGTCCCACTGCGGGTTGCAGTAGCCGTTGCTGAGGACGAAGGCGAGCGTGTAGTACTTCACGCCGGTCGCGTTGGTGATCGTGGTCGGGCTCGGCGGGTCGCCCCAGCCGTTGTACAGGTACGGCGCCACGGCCATCGGCGAGGACGGGGTGGTGCCGCCGTCGGCCGCCGGGGCGGTCCACTTCTGGTTGGCGGTGCCCGCGCAGGTCCAGATCTGTATCCGGGTGCCGTTGGCGGAGGTGTTGCCGGTGACGTCCATGCACTTGTTCGCCTGCGGATTGACGATGTCGTTCGCGGACGAGACGGTCCACTGCTGGTTGGCGCCGCCACTACAGGTCCACAGTTGCAGCTTGGCGCCGTCGGCGGTCGAATTGCCGGTCACGTCGAGACACTTGCCGAGGGCGCGGAGGGTGCCGTCGCTGCCGCGTGTCCACTGCTGGGCAGAGGTCCCGTTGCAGTCGTAGAGCTGGACGGCGGTGCCGTCGGCGGAGCTGGCTCCGGCGACGTCGAGGCACTTGCCGGCGAGGCCGGTGATGGTGCCGGTGGCGGCCTGCGCCGGAGCGGCGGTGAGCAGGCCTGCGGAGAGCGTCAGCGCGGCTATGGAGACAGCCGTGGGGAGTGGTCTGGCCATATGCGGGGGGTGGCCTTTCACGCGGGGGGTGGCAGCACGATGTGTCCCAACACCCTTTGGTCAGGTGGGTGTTGGCTACACACGTGAGCTTTATTTAAGGCGTGAAACTAAAGGTCCGGACCACAGTCGTCAAGTAGGGGAGCGCTCCCCTCCTCGACTCATAGGAAAACGTGACGGTGAGGTGAACGCTCTGTCAGGGCGTCGTCACTTCTGTGAACTGGGTGCGGTGCAGTTCGGCGTATCGGCCGTCCGCCGCGAGGAGTTCGTCGTGGGTGCCGCGCTCCACGATCTGGCCGGCCTCGACCACCAGGATCTGGTCGGCGGCCCTGATGGTGGACAGCCGGTGGGCGATGACGACGGCGGTGCGTCCCGCCAGTGCCTCGGCGAGGGCCTCCTGGACCGCCGCCTCCGAGGTGTTGTCGAGATGGGCGGTGGCCTCGTCGAGGATGACCACGCGCTGGCGGGCCAGCAGCAGCCGGGCGATGGTCATCCGCTGCCGCTCGCCGCCGGAGAGGCGGTAGCCGCGCTCGCCGACCACCGTGTCCAGGCCGTCGGGCAGCGACCGTACGACCTCGCCGAGCCGGGCGCGGCCGAGGGCGTCCCACAACTCCTCGTCCGTGGCGGCGGGCCGGGCGAGCAGCAGGTTGGCGCGGACGGTGTCGTGGAAGAGGTGGCCGTCCTGGGTGACCATGCCGAGAGTGGCGCGCAGGGAGCCGGCGGTCAGGTCGCGGACGTCGGTGCCGCCGATGCGGACGGTGCCCTCGTCGACGTCGTACAGGCGCGGCAGCAGCTGGGCGATGGTGGACTTGCCGGCGCCGGAGGAGCCGACGAGGGCGACGGTCTGGCCGGGTTCGGCGCGGAAGGAGATGCCGTGCAGGACCTCGCTGCCACCGCGCGAGTCGAGGACCGCGACCTCTTCGAGGGAGGCGAGGGAGACCTGGTCGGCGGCCGGGTAGGCGAAGCGGACGTCCTCGAACTCGACGGCCACCGGGCCTTCGGGGACCTCGCGGGCGTCCGGTTTCTCCTCGATCAGGGGCTTCAGGTCGAGGACTTCGAAGACCCGCTCGAAGCTGACCAGCGCGCTCATCACCTCGACGCGGGCGCCGGCGAGCGCGGTGAGCGGGGCGTAGAGCCGGGTCAGCAGCAGGGCCAGGGAGACCACCGCGCCCGGTTCCAGGGTGCCGCGCAGCGCGAACCAGCCACCGAGGCCGTAGACCAGGGCGAGCGCCAGCGAGGAGACCAGGGTCAGCGCGGTCATGAACACCGACTGGGCGGTGGCGGTGCGCACGCCGATGTCCCGGACCCGGGCGGCGCGGGCGGTGAATTCCGCCGACTCCTCCTCGGGGCGGCCGAAGAGCTTGATCAGCGTGGCGCCCGGCGCGGAGAACCGCTCGGTCATCCGGGTGCCCATGTCCGCGTTGAGCGCGGCGGCCTCCCGCTGCATCCGGGCCATCCGGCCGCCCATCCGGCGGGCGGGCACCACGAACACCGGCAGCAGCACCAGCGCGAGCAGGGTGATCTGCCAGGACAGGGTGAGCATGACCGCGAGCGTGAGCAGCAGCGTGACCAGGTTGCTGACCACACCGGAGAGGGTGCCGGCGAAGGCCCGCTGGGCACCGATCACGTCGTTGTTGAGACGGCTGACCAGCGCTCCCGTACGGGTACGTGTGAAGAACGCGACGGGCATGCGCTGCACATGATCGAACACGGCCGTGCGCAGGTCGAGGATGAGGCCCTCCCCGAGCGTCGCCGAGAGCCGCCGCCCGAGTACCCCGAGCGCCGCCTCCACGACCGCGACCAGCGCGATCAGCAGCGACAGCCGTTCGATCGTGCCGGTGTCGTGCCCCGACACGATCGCGTCGACGACGTGGCCGGCGAGCACCGGGGTCGCGACGGCGAGCAGGGCGGTGACCACCCCGAGCAGGACGAAACGGACAATGCCGCCCCGGTACGGGCGGGCGAAGGCGGCGATGCGGCGCAGCGTGGCCCGGTCGAACGGGCGCCGCTCCTGCTGGGCGGTCATCACACTGTGCAGCTGCATCCAGGCGGTGGTCTCCATACTCATGAGGGAGAACGTAGGACCTAAAGCTTCGTTGAGGTCAATGTCCGCTCGCCGTTCTCCGCACGAAGGACCCGATGAGTCCTCACCCGCTTCCCGTCTGTCATCCGGTGTCTCCTCTGCCGCCACCCGCAGTTGGGACGGCGCGGAAAACCTCTCCCGGTGTGACAGCGGTAAGAATCCCCGACTTCCGTGAGAGCCGTCTCCCCCGGCTCGCCCGCCGCATCCCCTGGCGGCACATCCTCACCCTGATTCCGCTCGTGCTGGTCGCGGTCATCGCGGTGCAGCACTGGCCGGTCCTCGTCGAGGGCTTCGGCCACCTACGCAACGCCTCCTGGCCCTGGCTGCTGGCGGCCGGTGGTGCCACCTGCCTGACCTGGGTGGCCGCCGCCTTCACCCGGCAGGGTGCCGTCGTCCAGCGGCTGCCCCGCTGGCGGCTGCTGGCCACCCAGCTCGCGGCGGGCTCGGCCAACCATCTGCTGCCGACGGGGCTCGGCTCCGGCGCGGTCAACCTGCGGTTCATGACCGTGTGCGGGGTGCCGCTCGCCACCTCCTCCGCCGCGCTGGCCCTCTACCTGCTCGCCGAGTCGATCGCCCGGGTGGGCCTGATGGCCGTGTTCTTCGTCGCCTTCCCCGACGCGCTGCGGCTCGACGGCCTGCTCCCCGACGGTGACGTCGGACCGGTCCTCGCCGTCACCGGCGCGCTGGTGACCATGGCGCTGGCCGCGCTGTTCCTCGTACGACGGGTGCGCGAGCCGGTGTTCCGCTTCGTGCGCAGCGCCCTGGGCGAGGCCCGCTCGGTGCACACGCGTCCGTCCCGGGCGCTGGCGCTGTGGGGCGGCTCGCTGGCCTTCCCCGCGCTCCAGGCGGCCGGTCTGGTGGCGGTGGGGCAGGCCCTGGGCCTCGACGTGCCGCCCGCGCACATGGCGCTGGCGTACCTGGCGGCCACGGTCGCCGTCGCCCTCATCCCCACGCCGGGCGGCCTGGGTTCGGTGGAGGCGGCGCTGATCGTGGCGCTGGTGGCGGCCGGCGGCCCGGTGGCGGTGGCCACGGCCGTCGTCCTCGCGTACCGGATCATCACCGTGTGGGTGCCGTTGCTGCCGGGAGCCCTGACACTGGGAGCGCTGGTACGACTCAAGGTCATCTGACACGGGGTGGCCTTCCCAGGGAGGGAAACGCATGCCGGTCCGCCTCGAACGCAAGGGTCCTGTCACCACGGTCGTGCTCTCCCGGCCCGAGGTGCGCAACGCGGTGGACGGGCCGACGGCGGCCGAACTGGTCGCCGCCTTCCGGGAGTTCGAGGCGGACGACGAGGCCCGGGTGGCGGTGCTGTGGGGTGAGGGCGGCACGTTCTGCGCGGGCGCGGACCTCAAGGCGATGGGCGGCGAGCGCAGCAACCGGGTGGCGGAGGACGGCGACGGCCCGATGGGCCCGACCCGGCTGCGCCTGTCCAAGCCGGTGATCGCGGCGATCGCCGGGCACGCCGTGGCCGGGGGCCTGGAGCTGGCCCTGTGGTGCGATCTGCGGGTCGCCGAGGAGGACGCGGTGTTCGGCGTCTTCTGCCGCCGCTGGGGCGTGCCGCTGATCGACGGCGGCACGGTACGGCTGCCCCGGCTGATCGGCACCAGCCGGGCGATGGACCTGATCCTCACCGGCCGCCCGGTCCCGGCCCCCGAGGCGTACGAGATGGGCCTGGCCAACCGGGTCGTCCCCGCCGGCCGCTCCCGTGCGGCCGCCGAGGAACTCGCCGCGTCCATCGCGGGTTTCCCGCAGGCCTGCCTGCGCAGTGACCGCGCGTCGGTGCTGGACCAGGAGGGGCTGGCCGAGACGGCGGCGATGGGCGCCGAGATCCGTCACGGGATGGGCGTGTTGGCGGACGGCCTGGAAGGGGCCGCGCGGTTCGCGTCGGGGGCGGGCCGGCACGGGTCCTTCACGGGCGGCTGACCAGCCACTCCAGCACCGCCCGCCCCGCCTCGACCCCCTCCCGGGTCGCCGCCCGGACGTCCAGTCCCGGGTGCCGCAGACCGCCGACGGCGAAGACCCCCGGGCGGTCGGTGTACGGCCCGTGGGCGAGGGCGATCCGGGCCCGCCGGGCGAGTTCGTCCTCGGCGGCGAAGTCCCCGGTGAAGACGACGGTGTCGCAGGCGAGGACGCCGGTACGCCCGTCGAGGTGCCGGATCCGTACGCCGGACAGCCGCCCGTGCCCGAGGATCTCGGTGACCTTCGTACCGGTGAGCAGCGGGACGCGGGAGCGGAGCCGGGCGTCCAGGGCACGGACGGATCCGGCGCGCGGCCGGTCGGTGACCATCGCGACCACCTCGGCACCCGCCGCGCGTACGGTCCCGGCCGCCGCGTACGACACGTCCTCGGCCCCGACCACCACCGCCCGCTCGCCGATCGGCTGGCGGTAGCGGTGCACGGCCTGCAGAAGCTCTCCCCCGGTGTGGATCCCGGCGGGCCGGGTGCCCGGGATCAGCCGTGCCGCGCGCGGGCGTTCGTAGGCGCCGGTGGCGAGGACCACCGCCCGGGCCGTGACCGTCTCCGGGCCGCGCACGCCGATCGTGGCGAGGCCCAAGCGCTCCGCTTGCCGTGTGCCGACTGCGGCGCCGTCGTGGCTGGTCGCGCAGTTCCTCCCCCAGCCTTCGGCCGGGGGGACCCCCAGCGCCCGGAAGGACGCTGTCGAACCGGCCCAGTCCAGCACGGTCACCCCCGTACGGACCACCGCTCCCGCCCGCGCGGCCGCCTCGACGAGCAGCCGGGCGCAGGCCGGACCGGTCAGCGGCCGGGTCCAGGTGCCGAATCCGCCGTGGGCGCAGTAGCGGGGCACTCCCCCTGCCTCCGGTTCCCGCTCCAGTACGTCGACCCGGCCGGCTCCGGCGGCGGCGAGCCGGGCGGCGGCCGCGAGACCGGCTGGACCGGCACCGACGACGAGTACGTCGACGTGGCGTTCGGCCGTCACGGTCTGCCCGCCCTCTCGAACAGCTCCCGCACCGTCGCCCCGCAGTGGAAGCCCTGGCAGCGGCCCGCACCGGCCCGGGTACGGCGGCGCAGGCCCGGCAGGCCGCGTGGCGGGATCGTGGCGGCGAGGGCGTCCCGGATCTCGCCGAGGGTGACGTGCTCGCAGTGGCAGACGACGGTGTCACCACCCAGCTGGTAGGGGCGGGGGAAGGCGGTACCGAGGTTCGGCATGCGCACCGGTTCCAGGTCGACGGGGTTCTTCAGGTCCAGCCCCGCGTCCCCCAGCAGTCCGGTGACATGGGAGGCGATCGCGAGCGACGCGGTGAGGCCCGTGGAACGGATGCCGCCGACGGTGACGTACGCCTGGCCGGGGTGGGCGGAGATGCGGTAGTCGTCGTGTTCGGTGGCGGCGCGCAGCCCGGCGTATACGGCGGTGACCTCCTCGTCTACGAGCGCGGGCAGGATCCGGCGGCCCTTCTCGCGGAGCAGCGCGAGTCCCTGCGCGGTGGACTGGGTGGCGGTCCTGTCGTCCAGGTCCTCCGCGGTCGGGCCCAGCAGGACGTTGCCGTAGACCGTGGGGGCGACCAGGACGCCCTTGCCGAGAGCGGTGGGGACCGGCAGCAGGATGTGCCGGACGAGGGCGCGGGCGAGCCGGTCGTAGACGATCAGCTGGCCCCGGCGCGGGGTGACGGTGAAGGCGCGGTGGCCGAGGAGGCTGTCGAGGGTGTCGGCGTGCAGGCCGGCCGCGTTGACCAGGTGGCGGGTGTGCAGCGGGCCGCGCGAGGTGGTGAGGGTGTGGATGCCGTCGCTTCGGCTCACCGCTGTGACAGGTGAGTTGAGGTGGAGATCGACACCGCCCCGCACCGCCTGGGTGGCGTAGGCCAGGGTGGTGCTCCAGGGGCAGACGATGCTCTCGCCGGGCACGTGCAGCGCGCCGAGGGCGCCGGGGCCGAGGTGGGGTTCGCGGGCGTACAGCTCGTCGGCGCCCAGCTGCCCGGTGTCGTGGCAGTCGTTGCGTACGGCCTTGCGCGCGAGGTCCGGCAGGGCGGCCAGTTGCTCCCGGTCCCAGGCGACCAGCAGCGCGCCGACCGGCTCGACCGGGATGCCGGACTCGGCGGCGTACGCGGCGAGCAGGCGGGAGCCCTCGCGGACGAGGCGGGCCTCCAGGGTGCCGGGGTGGGCGTCGAACCCGGTGTGCAGGATGGCGGTGTTGGCCTTCGAGGTGCCCTGGCCGACGTCGTCCTGGGCCTCCACCAGAGCGACCCTGAGGTGCGGGTGGCGGGCGAGTTCGCGGGCGATCGCGCTGCCGACGACCCCGGCGCCGACGACCGTCACGTCGTACGGCGCGGAAGGCAGCGGCCCCTCGGCGGTGACCGTCACGCGGGCGCTCCGGAGCCGAATCCGGCCACCGGCCCGTCGAGCAGGGTGGCGACGGCGGCCCGGAAGACGCCCAGGCGGTCGGCGGCCTCGGCGGCCGAGATGCGCGGCTCGTAGACGGCGGAGGGTCTGCCGTCCGGCAGGAAGTCGACGGGGTCACTGCCGAGGTGGGCCAGCGCGCCCACGCCCAGGGCGGTGGCATCGGGCAGTGTGGACACCTCGACGGGGCGTTGCAGCAGGTCGGCCTGGGTCTGCATGAGCAGGGCCGAGCGGGTCAGCCCGCCGTCGACGCGCAGGGCGGTCAGCGGGGTGCCGAGGTCGGTCTCGGCGGCTTCGGTGAGCTCCGCCACCTGCGCGGCGAGGCCCTCGCACAGGGCGCGCGCCAGATGCCCGGGGCCGGTGTCGAGGCCGAGCCCGGTGAGGGAGCCGCGCAGGTCGCCGCGCCACCAGGGGGCGGCGAGCCCGGCCAGCGCGGGGACGAAGGTGACCCCGCCGGTGTCGGGGACGGTGCCGCCCACCCGGTCCAGGTCGGCAGGGCCGGAGATCACGCCGAGGTCGGTGAGCCAGCGCACGGCGGAGGCGGCGGTGTACACCTGGCCGTCCAGGCAGTAGCCGGGCTCTCCGGCGAGGCGCCAGGCGACGCAGCTGACCAGTCCGGAGGTGCTGTGCCGGGGTGTGTCACCGGTGTGTGCGAGCAGGAAGGCCCCGGTGCCGTAGGTGCACTTGGCGCCGCCGGGCCCGGTGATGCGCTGGGCGAGAAGGGCGGCCTGCTGGTCCACGGCGAGGCCGGTGATCGGGATCTTGTCCCCGAACTCCTTCGTGGTGCCGACGAGTTGGGCGTTGTCGACGATCTCGGGGAGGTGTTCGGCGGACAGCCCGTAGAGGTCGAGGGCGCGGGACGACCACTGCACCCGGTCCAGGTCGAGGAGGTGGGTGCGGCCGGCGGTGGCGGCGTCGGTGACGTAGGCGCCGGTGAGCCGGTGGACCAGCCAGGCGTCGGTGGTGGTGACGACTCCCTCGGTGGTGAGGTGCCGGCGGATCCAGGCCATCTTCGGCGCGGCGAAGTAGGGGTCGAGCGGGAGGCCGGTGAGGGCGCGTAACTCCTCGGCGTGCTCAGCGAGTCCGGTGCAGACGGACTCGGCCCGGCGGTCCTGCCAGACGATGGCGTCGGTGAGCGGACGCCCGGTGCCGGGGTCCCAGGCGAGGACGGTCTCGCCCTGGTTGGCCAGTCCGAGCGCGGTCACCGGTTCGGCGGCCTCGGCGAGCGCCCGGCGGCCGGCGACGAGCACCGAGTCGTAGAGCTCCACGGGGTCGGCCTCCACCAGGCCGCCGGGCAGATGCCGGGTCCGTACGGCGACGAATCCGGTGCCGATGACGCCCCGTTCGGGGCAGATCACCAGGGCCTTGGTGCCGGACGTGCCCTGGTCGACGGCGAGCACCGGACCTGTCATCGAGCCTCCCCTGACGATCACTGCGCGACAGCCTGCCGCAGTGGCGAGGGGCAGCACAAGCGCACCCGGGTGCAGCCGGTACGAACCTCCGTACGGATACGGCAGGATGAGCGGTTGCACAATCGAATGGGAGGTAACCGGTGAACCGAGCGCTCACCGTCGATGACCTGGTCCTGGCCGGAATCGCCCTCGCGGCGGGCCTGCTGCTGGCCTTTCTGTCGCGCGGGATGCTGCGCTGGCTGGCCAAGCACGCCAAGCGGACCCGCTGGAGCGGTGACGACGTCGTCGTGGACGCGCTGCGCACGGTGGTCCCGTGGGCGGCGATCGCGGGCGGCGCGGCGGCCGCGGCGGCGGTGCTGCCGCTGACGAGGACGGTCCAGCACCACACCGACCAGTGCCTGAAGGTGCTGCTCATCTTCGCGGTCACGGTGTCGGCGGCACGGGTGATCGCCGGGCTGGTGCAGTCGGTCACCCAGTCCCGCTCCGGGGTCGCCGGTTCGGCCACGATCTTCGTGAACATCACCCGGGTGCTGGTCCTGGCGATCGGCTTCCTGGTGATGCTCCAGACGCTGGGCATCTCCATAGCGCCCCTGCTCACCGCCCTGGGCGTGGGCGGTCTCGCGGTCGCGCTCGCCCTCCAGGACACCCTGGCCAACCTCTTCGCGGGCGTCCACATCCTCGCCTCCAAGACCGTCCAGCCGGGCGACTACATCCAGCTGAGCAGCGGCGAGGAGGGCTATGTCGTGGACATCAACTGGCGCCAGACGACCGTCCGCCAGCTCTCCAACAACCTGGTGGTCATCCCCAACGGCCAGCTGGCGAAGACCAACATGACCAACTACACGCGTCCCGAGCAGCAGTTGACGGTCCTGGTGCAGGTGGGTGTGGGCTACGACAGCGACCTGGACCATGTCGAGCGGGTCACGCACGAGGTCATCGCCGAGACCATGACCGAGATCACCGGCGCGGTCCCGGACCATGAGCCGGCCATCCGCTTCCACACCTTCGGGGACTCGCGGATCGGCTTCACGGTGATCCTGGGCGTCGGCGAGTTCAGCGACCAGTTCCGGATCAAGCACGAGTTCATCAAGCGCCTGCACCGCCGCTACCGCGAGGAGGGCATCCGCATCCCCGCTCCGGCCCGCACGGTGGCGCTCCAGCAGGGGGCCGTGGTGATCCCGCAGCAGCGCGTCACGGACGAGATGCCCGCGGGTCCGCCGCGCATCGACTAGGGCCTGTCGTTTGGATCATGCCGGCGTCGCGGGGCGTGGCACGCACATCTGCGGCGTTGTCGTCGGTTGTCGACGCTCCGCGTCGCCGCCCTCCTCCGCCTTGCAGCTGCACGCACCACGCCCCGCTCGGGTCGGTCGGCAAGGCATCGTGAGTCAGGCCGACCTGATCCAAACGACAGGCCCTAGCCCCCTGCCGGTCGCGCCTACAGCGTGGCCGAGTTCTCGTGGTGGTGGCCGCCGCGCAGGCTGTGCGGGGTGGCGAGGGCCGGGGTCACCGGGGTGACCGTCCAGTCGGGGTGGCCGGGCATGCGCGGGGTCGTCGTGCCGTAGAGCCAGTCGCGGAGGAAGCCCGACTGGTCCTGGCCGGTGACCTCGCCGGCCACCGCGATGTAGTCCTCCGTCGAGGCCGAGCGGCGCCGGAAGCGGTCCAGGAAAGTGCGCTCGACCGTGTGGAAGGCGTCCTCGCCGACCAGCTCGCGGAAGGCGTACAGGACCAGGACGCCGCCGAGGTAGCGCTGGCTGTCGAAGAGGTCGACCTCGTTCGGGGCGGCGACCGGGCCCGAGTCGTGGCGCCACTGGTCGCCGCGGGCGTAGGTGTCCTTCATCCGGGCCTCCATGGTGGTCAGGCCCAGCGAGTCCGGCCAGCCGCGTTCGTAGCGGTAGAGCAGCCCGTAGAAGTCGGCGTGGCCCTCGTTCAGCCAGAGGTCGGCCCAGGTGGCGGGGGAGACCAGGTTGCCGAAGTAGGAGTGGACCAGCTCGTGCATCATGTGCGAGCCGATCTTCGGCTCCGCCTGGAGCAGGAAGTTCGGTTTGTACAAGGTCAGAGTCTGGGTCTCCAGTCCTGTGAAGTCGAAGGCGTTCGGGTCGTCGGAGTTGCAGGGCAGCAGGCCGTACGTCTCGAACGGGAAGGCGGCGCCGAGCCGGTCCTCCAGCCAGGCGACCTGGCCGGCGGTGAGGGCGAGCGCCGGCTCCAGGGCGGCGGCGCGGGCCGTGGGGACGACGTCCCGCAGCGACAGGCCGTGCGGGCCCGGCCGGTCCTTGACCACGTAGTCGCCGACGGTGATCTGGACGAGTTCGGTGGCGATCGGCGAGCGGGAGCGGTACGAGTACGCCGTCCGGTCGCCCGGGAGGTTCTCGACACAGGTGAGCAGGCCGTTCGCGACGCCGCGCAGACCGCTCGGGACGGTGACGCGGAAGGTGAAGTCCGCCTTGTCCGAGGGGTGGTCGTTGCACGGGAAGACGGTGTGCGCGGAGTTCGGCTGCGGGCAGATCGCGAAGCCGTCCGGGGTGGGCACCCACGCGGTGTGCGGGAGGGTGCGGCGCGGGTCGGCCGTGTAGGTCACGCACACGGTGACGTCGTCCCGCTCGCACAACGGCCGGGCCGGGGTGATCCGCAGCTTCTCGTCCGCCTGCTCGAAGGCGGCGTCCCGGCCGTCCACCCGTACGGCGGACACGTCCAGGCCCAGGGCGTCCAGGGAGAAGCGGGACAGGTCCTGGATGGTGCGGATGCGCAGGGTCGCGGTGGCGTCGACCAGCAGGGTCGTGGCGTCGTACGCGAGGTCGAGGTCGTAGGCGAGGACCCGGTAGCCGTCGTTGCCGAGGGCCGGGTAGACGGGGTCGCCGAGGGTTTCCGGGCCCGGGGCCGGTGTGCTGCCCCCGGCCCTCGCGGCGCCGCTTTTCTCCCCCGCGGAGAAGGGACGCGCGAGGGCCGGGGCCCCCGTGGCCAGGACGGTCGCCGTGCCGAGCAGGGCGGCCGCCGGGGCCGTCACTCTGGTGCGATATCTCATGGTCCGCTTTCGCTCGGGCGGGCCGGGTGGTCGGTCCGGCCGCCGGGTCGGTGGTGGCTCGTGTGGTGGCTCGTTTGTCATGACCACCCTTTTGACCGATCCGGTTGCCCGCCGTACGACAACCGGACAACCGGATCTTCCGAGTCGCGGACCCCTGTCGAGCATGGGTCGATCACGAGATATCTTGATGTCGAGCAATGTTGCAGACGTGGAGCGGAGCACCCGGTGACTGACTCGACCATCATCTACACCTACACAGACGAGGCCCCGGCCCTCGCGACGCACTCGTTCCTGCCGGTGATCCAGGCGTACGCCTCGCAGGCCGGTGTCGCCGTGGACACCCGCGACATCTCGCTGGCCGGCCGCATCATCGCCGTCTTCCCCGAGTACCTGAACGAGGACCAGCGCATCCCGGACGCCCTGGCCGAGCTCGGCGAGCTGGCCAAGACGCCCGAGGCCAACATCGTCAAGCTGCCGAACATCTCGGCGTCGATCCCGCAGCTGAAGGCCGCCGTCGCCGAGCTCCAGGGCAAGGGCTACGCGCTGCCGGACTACCCGGACGACCCGAAGTCCGACGAGGAGCGCGAGATCCGCGCCCGCTACGACAAGATCAAGGGTTCCGCCGTGAACCCGGTCCTGCGTGAGGGCAACTCGGACCGCCGCGCCCCCGCCTCGGTCAAGAACTACGCCAAGACCCACCCGCACCGCATGGGCGCCTGGACCTCCGAGTCCAAGACCAACGTGGTGACCATGGGCGAGAACGACTTCCGCTCCACCGAGAAGTCCGCCGTGATCTCCGAGGCCGGCAAGCTGAAGATCGAGCTGGTCGCCGAGGACGGCACCACCACCGTCCTCAAGGAGTCCGTACCGGTCCTCGCGGGCGAGGTCGTCGACGCCTCCGTGCTGCACGTGGCGCAGCTCAACGCCTTCCTGGCCGCGCAGGTCGCGCGGGCCAAGGAGGAGGGCGTCCTGTTCTCCGTGCACCTGAAGGCCACGATGATGAAGGTCTCCGACCCGATCATCTTCGGTCACGTGGTGCGCGTCTTCTTCCCGAAGACGTTCGCGAAGCACGGCGAGACGCTCAAGGCGGCCGGTCTGTCCCCGAACGACGGTCTGGGCGGCATCCTCAAGGGCCTGGAGAACCTGCCCGAGGGCGCCGAGATCAAGGCCTCCTTCGACGCCGAGATCGCCGAGGGCCCGGCCCTCGCGATGGTCGACTCGGACAAGGGCATCACCAACCTGCACGTGCCCTCCGACGTCATCATCGACGCCTCGATGCCGGCCATGATCCGCACCTCCGGCCACATGTGGGGCCCGGAGGGCCAGGAGGCCGACACCCTCGCGGTCATCCCGGACTCCTCCTACGCCGGTGTCTACCAGGCCGTGATCGAGGACTGCCGGGCCCACGGCGCCTTCGACCCGTCCACCATGGGCTCGGTCCCGAACGTGGGCCTGATGGCGCAGAAGGCCGAGGAGTACGGCTCCCACGACAAGACCTTCGAGATCGCCACCGCCGGCACGGTCCGCCTGGTCGACGCGGCCGGCAACGTCGTGATCGAGCAGCCGGTCGCCGCCGGCGACATCTTCCGCGCCTGCCAGACCAAGGACGCGCCGATCAAGGACTGGGTGAAGCTGGCCGTCACCCGCGCCCGCGCCACCGGCGACCCGGCCGTCTTCTGGCTGGACGAGGGCCGTGCGCACGACGCGCAGCTGATCGCCAAGGTCGAGCAGTACCTGGCGGAGCACGACACCGAGGGCCTGGACATCCGGATCCTCTCCCCCGTCGAGGCGACCAAGCTGTCCGTGGAGCGCATCCGCCGCGGCGAGGACACCATCTCCGTCACCGGCAACGTGCTCCGTGACTACCTGACCGACCTCTTCCCGATCCTGGAGCTGGGCACCAGCGCCAAGATGCTGTCGGTCGTCCCGCTGATGGCGGGCGGCGGCCTGTTCGAGACGGGCGCCGGCGGTTCCGCGCCGAAGCACGTCCAGCAGCTGGTCAAGGAGAACTACCTGCGCTGGGACTCCCTCGGCGAGTTCTTCGCCCTGGTGCCGTCCTTCGAGCAGTACGCCGACTTCACCGGCAACGCCCGCGCCAAGGTCCTCGCCGACACCCTCGACCGCGCCACGGCGACCTTCCTCAACGAGGACAAGTCCCCGACCCGTCGCGTCGGCGGCATCGACAACCGCGGCAGCCACTTCTACCTGTCCCTGTACTGGGCGCAGGAGCTGGCCGCCCAGACCGACGACGCCGACCTGGCCAAGGCGTTCGCGCCGTTCGCCGAGTCGCTCGCCGCCGACGAGCAGCAGATCGTCGACGAGCTGCTCGCCGTCCAGGGCTCCCCGGCCGACATCGGCGGCTACTACCAGCCCGAGAAGGCCAAGGCGGACGCGGTCATGCGCCCGTCGGCCACCTGGAACGCGGCGCTCGCGGCCCTCTGAGCCGAAGCCGCCTCTCGAAGTCTCCGCCCCGGCAGGCACCCCGCCCGCCGGGGCGGAGCCCTGTCCGGCCCCGTCACCCCGGCGGCGTCTCCAGCTCCAGCCATCGCGCCAGGTCCTCGATCTCCCGGCCGATCTCGGCGCTCATGGCCTTGGTGAACGGCACGTCCTGGTGGACGGCGTCGACCCGCAGCCGCCCGGCCGTCCGGTCGGCGGTGGCGTCGAGCTTTCCGACCAGCCGGTCTGGCCGGGCTGTTCGGGGACGCCATCCGTGGTGCCTCGCCGGATGCGACGCCCGCCGAGTGCCTGCAGGCCGCGTTCGCGGCCGCCGAGGCCGCGATGACCCCGCAGCAGCGGGCCAGGACCGCCCAGCGCGTGCTGGTGGTCGCGGCCAACACCGAAGTGCAGGAGCGGGGACTGCTCAAGCACGCCAGGATCGCCGGGGCGGTCAGCGCCGCCCTGCGCGCACGCGGCACGGACGAGCTGACCGCCCGGCTGGGGGCGGAAGTGGGGATGCTCGCCTTCAGAATCGCCGTCGAGCGCCGGCTGGAGTCGGACGACGGCGAACCGTTCGCGCTCCATGCCGTAGCGGCCTTGAGCGAGCTGCGGACACGCGCGGCCGAGCTCGACTCCCGACCCCGCCCTTCAGTCTGACGTCGAGGGCTGGATCTCCCCCTGTTCGACGCGGTGTCGTCGCACCGACGCGTCGAGGTCCTCGGCGGTGAACCGGGCAACGGTCCCTCCTCACAGATGTGGAAGGTCTTTCCGGTCGGGAAGGCCGCCCGGGTACGCCGGTGCGGATGTCTGCCCCATCCCGGCCGGCGGCCTCCTCGGCCAGGAGCGCTCGGACGGCTTCGGGCGCCGCGTCAGAACAGTCATCAGGGGTTCCGTGCTGCGGTTGGCTAGATTGATCGAGTGTTCGAACGAGTGGGTACTGAACAGTCCGCGGCCCTGGACGCGCTCGCCTGGAAGGTCCGCAACGAGCTGGCGGCCGCGGGCCTGCCCGTGGTCGCGCCGGGGCTGGACCCGGTCCTGGCCGGCGGTGCCGAGGTGGACATCGACGACGGTGCCGACGCGGCGGGCGGCGTATTCGTGGCCTGGCAGGCAAGCCCTCGCCTGCGGGCCTGCGCGATGCGCGCCTTCAGGCTGAAGCAACTGGACGAGCCGGTCCTGCGGCATGCCAGTGCGGTCGGAGCCGCGATGATGCAGGCGATGGCCGCGGTCTTGGCCTCGGCGGGCTTCCGCGTCGAGGACGCGCACGACGACTACCGGCCGCAGCAGCTGCGGGTCCTCGCCGGCCCGCCGTCCGGCCACTCCCCGGCGTGGTCGCTTCGCGACGACGAACTCACCCTGCCCGGATGGCAGGAGGCTCCGGCCGGCGGTGCCGACTGAGGCGTCGACGGTCGTGTTGAATCGGCTGATGGACATGTCCTCCCGAGAGATCCGCGTGCCCCTCAGCGAGGTCGTCGCAGTGCTGCAGGACCTGAACGAGTTCGTCGTCTCCCTCGACCGACTCGGATCCCGCCAGGCATCCGGAACCGCCGACGAGCACACCGTCGGCAGATTCGTCGCCGACTGGGATGTCGCTCGGCGATTGGCCCGCGCCCGACGCGTCCTCAGCGTCGCGCTGGATGCACAACTGAGCGAGGAAGAAAACGCCGAGATCGACACCCTGTGCGACCAGGGCCACTTCTACGGCACGGACGGCGCCCTCAGCCCCCGCCGCGCAGAGCGAAGTCACCCGGGCGTCGCGATCCGCGGTGAGGAATAGAGGAACTGGTCCTTGCCCAGGGGCTGTTCCTCGACCTGGCCACGCCACAGGAGTACGCCGTGGCGCCGCTCCCAGAGGAACACGTACACGCCCTTGACGATCCGCTCCGGCACGAAGAAGACCGCCCAACCGATGGCCCAGGGACTCCAGATCAGGCCGAAAACCAGGGACGGCAGTCCGACGAGGACAGCGAAGACTCCGTCAAAACTGCGGCGCCAGGACTCACGCGAGGCGGGGAGTACCGCCTCGGGGTCGGCCAGGGGGACTGCGCTCTCGAAATCGCGCTTCTCTCCGCCCAGCCACCTTGACCCGGTCGAAACCGCCAGCAGGCCGAAGAACGCGCTGGCCCCTGCAAAGTACAGCAAGAGAGCCACCTTGAAGGTGTCGACCTGCGGCAGCCCGCGCACGCCCAGGACCACAGGCGCGGTGACGGCCATGGCGACCCCCGCCTCGACGACGGTTGTCAATTGATGGTGAACGTAGCGCACCACGGCTTTCCCCCTCCGCCCGCGCCCGCCCGGGACGGACACAGCACTCACTATGCACACCGTGCGCGCCTCGGCAAGCCGCCCGCCCCGTCGTCCACCCCGGCCATGCGCCCCACCCCGCTTGATCGTCCGTTGCCGGGCCGCGGATCGGGTATCCACAGGCGAAAGACCAGGCCGATCGCAACGATCACGCCGGAGGGGCGGTACGCCCGGACCGCCGTTTCCCGACCGAGCGTCAGGAACGCGTCCAAGGCCGGCAGCCCTTGTGGCCGACATCCTCGACGACATGGACGTGGACCTCGTGAGACGTCCTCGCCGCCGTCACACCGGCCACACGGGGCGCCCGGCGTGACACACGTATGTCGTTCGTGAAGTCTGCGTGTCACGCGTGTCGCGTGGCTGGTCCGCGGTGACCCGCTGTGGTTCGCTCGACCCATGACGGTGCTTGTGACCCGACGTCAAGTCGACCACGTGCGTGTCACCACCACAGGGTGTCGCGCCGAGAGCTGACGCCCCGCTCCGGCCCTTCCCACGCCCTCTCCCGTTCCCCTGTTCTGCCGAGTTCTGCCGACGCGTGCCCGTACGCGCACGCCGTCCTGCCTTCCCGCACGAGGAGCAGCACCATGAGCCAGCCCATCGACTCCGTCACCGCCGGTCACACACCCGAGGAGGCGCCCGCCGGGCCCGACACCTCGGCCTGGTCGTTCGAGACCCGGCAGGTCCACGCCGGGGCCGCGCCGGATCCGACGACCGGCGCCCGGGCGACGCCGATCTACCAGACGACGTCGTTCGTGTTCCGGGACACGCAGCACGCCGCCGACCTGTTCTCGCTCGCCGAACCCGGGAACATCTACACCCGCATCCACAACCCCACCCAGGACGTCTTCGAGCAGCGGATCGCCGCCCTGGAAGGCGGGGTCGCGGCGGTCGCGCTGTCGTCCGGACAGGCCGCGGAGACCCTGGCGATCCTGACGCTGGCGGGCGCGGGCGACCACATCGTGTCGAGCACGTCCCTCTACGGCGGCACCTACAACCTGTTCCGGCACACGCTGCCGAGGTTCGGCATCGAGGTGTCCTTCGTGGACGACCCGGACGACGCCGAGGCCTGGCGGGCGGCGGTCCGCCCGAACACCAAGGCGCTGTTCGCGGAGACGCTGGGCAACCCCCGCGGCAACGTGCTCGACGTGCGGGCGGTCGCGGACGTGGCGCACACGGCGGGCGTACCGCTGATCGTGGACAACACGGTCCCGACTCCCTACCTGCTGCGGCCCCTCGAGCACGGTGCGGACATCGTGGTGCACTCGGCGACCAAGTTCCTCGGCGGGCACGGCACGACGATCGCGGGCGTGGTCGTCGACGGCGGCAGCTTCGACTTCGGCGCGCACTCCGACCGCTTCCCCGACTTCACCGAGCCCGACCCCAGCTACCACGGCCTGCGCTACTGGCCGGCGCTCGGCCCGGGCGCGTACGCGATCAAGCTGCGGGTGCAGCTGCTGCGCGACCTCGGCCCGGCGCTCTCCCCGCACTCGGCGTTCCTGCTGCTGCAGGGCGTGGAGACGCTGAGCCTGCGGCTGGAGCGGCACTCGGCCAACGCCCAGGCGCTGGCCGAGTGGCTGGAGCAGCGCGACGAGGTCGCCGCCGTCCACTACCCGGGCCTGCCGTCCAGCCGCTGGTACGAGGCGGGGCAGAAGTACCTGCCGCGCGGCGCCGGCGCGATCGTCTCCTTCGAACTGCGGGACGGCATCGAGGCGGGCAAGCGGTTCGTGGACGCGGTCGAGCTGTTCAGCCACCTCGCCAACATCGGTGACGTCCGGAGCCTGATCATCCACCCGGCGTCCACCACCCACAGCCAGCTGGACGAGGAGCAGCTGACGGCGACCGGGACCGCGCCGGGCCTGGTTCGCCTGTCGGTCGGCATCGAGAACCTCGCCGATCTCAAGGCCGACCTGGAGGCCGGATTCCGCGCCGCCAAGGGCGCGGCGTCCTGAACGCCGTACCGCATCCCGAGGTTCCCCTCCCCCTTCCGCCGGTCCGCGGGGCCTGGCGGGAGGGGGATCCGCCGGGTCGTCGGCAGTGGTACGCGGCGGAGAAGCCGCTGCCGCTGGAGGCGGGCGGTGAACTTCCCGGCGTACGGCTGGCGTTCGAGACCTGGGGCCGGCTCGCCCCCGATGCCGCCAACGCCGTGCTCGTGCTGCACGCGCTCACCGGGGACAGCCATGTCGCCGGGCCCGCCGGGCCGGGGCATCCGACCCCTGGCTGGTGGGAGGGCGTGATCGGGCCGGGGCTGGCGCTGGACACCGACCGCTGGTTCGTCGTCGCCCCGAACGTGCTGGGCGGCTGCCAGGGCAGCACCGGACCGGCCGCGGAGCGGGCCGACGGGCGCGGGTCCTGGGGCGGTGCCTTTCCCTTCCTGACCCAGCGCGACCAGGTCGCCGCCGAGGCCGGGCTGGCCGACGTCCTGGGCATCGAGCGGTGGGCGCTGGTCGTCGGCGGCTCGATGGGCGGGATGCGGGCCGTGGAGTGGGCGGTGACGTACCCGGAGCGGGCCGCGGCCCTGCTGCTGCTCGCCACGACGGCCGCGGCGAGCGCGGAGCAGATCGCGTGGTCGGCCGTCCAGCTCACCGCGATCCGCACCGACCCCGACTGGCAGGGCGGCGACTACCACGGCACCGGACGCGCCCCGCACACCGGCCTGGGCCAGGCCCGCCGGATCGCCCATGTCACCTACCGCAGCGAACCCGAGCTCGCGATCCGCTTCGGCCGGACCCCGCAGGGCGCCGAGAACCCCTTCGACGGCGGCCGCTACCAGGTCGAGTCGTACCTCGACCACCATGCCGCCAAGCTGGTGAGACGGTTCGACGCGGGCAGTTACGTGGTGCTGTCGGAGGCGATGAACGCCCATGACGTCGGCCGCGCCCGGGGCGGGGTGCGGGCCGCACTCGGCCGGGTCACGGCCCGCACCCTGGTGGCGGGCGTGGACTCCGACCGTCTCTATCCCCCGGCCCAGCAGGCCGAGTTGGCGGCGCTGATCCCGGCCGCGGACCGGCTCCGGGTGATCGAGTCGCCGTACGGCCACGACGGCTTCCTGATCGAGACGGAACAGGTGGGCGCGCTGGTGCGGGAGCTGCTCGGCTGAGGGCTCAGCACGGGCCGGCCGGCGGGGCGGGCCGCCTCGATGCGCTCGCGGAGCCGGACGAGGAACCGCCCTGCCCCGCCCCGTCCGTCGTCGATGTGACACCTTGATCCCGCACCTGCCACTGCCAACGCCCCGGGAGCCGCCCGTGTCCCAGCCGTCGTACGCACTCCTGCCCGGCGCCGCCGGGTCGCCCGTGATCCTGCACGTGCCGCACTCGGCGCGGACGATCCCGGCCGGGGTACGGGCCGGCATCGTGCTCGACGACGCCGCGCTGGAGCGGGAGCTGGACCACATCACGGACGCGCACACGGCGGAGCTCGCTCAGGCCGCGGCCGAGCTGGCCGGGGTGACCCCCTGGCGGTTCGTCAACCGGCTGTCCCGGCTGGTCGTCGACCCTGAGCGGTTCCCGGACGAGCGGGAGGAGATGCTCGCCGTCGGGATGGGGGCCGTGTACACGCGGACCACGCACCGGGGTGTGCTGCGGGACGAGTCGTCCGACCCCGGGCCGTTGGTCGAGCGGTACTTCCGGCCGTACGCCCGGGCGATGACGGAGGCCGTCGCCGGGCGGCTGGCCGCGACCGGGCGGGCCGTGGTGATCGACGTGCACTCCTATCCGAGCCGGGCGCTGCCCTACGAGCTGCACGGGGCGGGGCCGCGGCCGCCGGTGTGCCTGGGCACGGACGCCTTCCACACCCCGGCCGGGCTGACGGAGGCGGCCCGCACGGCCTTCGCGGGGTGCGGGGAGACGGGGCTGGACAGCCCGTTCGGCGGCACCTACGTGCCGCTGGAGTTCTACGGGACGGACGCGCGGGTCTCCGCACTGATGGTGGAGATCCGGCGGGACCTCTACATGACCGAGCCCGGCGGTCCGGCGGGCCCGGGAGCGGACCGGCTCGCCGCCGCCCTCGCCGCGCTGGTGGACGCCGCCGGCCGCTGACCCTCCGGCTGGAGCATTCCGGCAGGACACGGGGTGAGGGCCGTACGACCGTGGAGACATGACCACGGAGATCACCGCGCCGACGGCCACGGAGACGACCGCGCCCGCGACGGCTGAGCCGCTTCCGCCCGTCTGCGAGGCCGCGCCGCCGGTGCGGGACTGGCCCGCGCTCGAGCTGGAGGGCACGGACTTCGACCCGGTCCTCGCCGCCCTGATGACGGAGGGGCCGGTCACCCGGATCCGGCTGCCGTACGGCGAGGGCTGGGCGTGGCTCGCGACCCGGTACGAGGACGTCAGGACCGTCACCAACGATCCGCGGTTCAGCCGTGCCGAGGTCACCCGGCGCCAGGTGACCCGGCTGGCCCCGCACTTCAAGCCCCGGCCGGGCTCGCTGGCCTGGGCGGACCAGCCCGACCACAACCGGCTGCGCAAGCCGCTCGCCGGTGCCTTCACGGTCGGTGCGATGAAGCGGCTGCGGCCCCGGGCGCAGGAGATCCTCGACGAACTGGTCGACGGGGTCGTACGGGACGGGCCGCCCGCCGATCTGGTCGAGCGGGTGCTGGAGCCGTTCCCGATCACCGTGGTCAGCGAGGTGATGGGGGTGCCGGAGGCGGACCGGGACCGGGTGCACGCCTGGACCCGGCAGATCATCTCCACCTCGGGCGGGGTCGAGGCCGCCGGCGCGGCGAAGCAGGGGCTGTACGGGTGGATCACCGAGGCGGTACGCGCGCGTGCCGACAGTCCGGGTGACGACGTGTACTCGCTGCTCGGGGTCGCGGTGGCCCGCGGCGAGATCGGCGAGGAGGAGGCCGTCGGGCTGGCCGGTCCGCTGCAGATCGGCGGCGAGGCGGTCACCCACAACTGCGGGCAGATGCTGTTCCTGATGCTGACGCGGCCGGAGCTGATGGCGCGGATGCGGGAGCGGCCGGCGGAGCGCGGGCCGGTCCTGGACGAGCTGCTGCGCTGGATCCCGCACCGCAGCACGGTGGGGCTCGCCCGGATCGCCCTGGAGGACGTCGAGCTGGGCGACGGCACCCGGATCACGGCCGGCGACCCGGTGTACGTCTCCTACCTCGCCGCCAACCGCGACCCGGCCGTCTTCCCCGGCCCGGACCGTATCGACCCGGACCGCGACCCCAACCCGCACCTCGCCTTCGGCCACGGTGCGCACTACTGCACGGGCGCGGTCCTGGCCCGGCTGCAGACCGAACTGCTGGTCGACACCCTCCTCGACCGGCTGCCGGGGCTGCGGCTCGCGGTGCCGGCCGAGGGGGTGGAGTGGCGCCGCAAGACGATGATCCGGGGGCCGCGGACGCTGCCCGTCACCTGGTGACCGGCGGCCGGACCGGAACAGACCGCCGAGCCCGTCACACCGACCGTCCGGCCGCTCCGCAACCGTATGAAGTCCCGCTGCGGCCGGGAAGTCCGGGCGTGGGCCGCGGGCCGGCAGCGGGGCTTCCCGCCGCCGGTTCAGGGCGAGGTCGTGCACGCGGGCGCGGCTTCACGCCCGCAGCCACTCCGTCACGATCACGTCCCCGCCCGTGCGCAGCCGGAGCGCGAACGGCCCGGCGGGCGGGGTGTCGCAGGCGAAGCGGCCCATGCCGTCGACGGTGAGCGGGCGGGCCGCCGCCGGACCGCCGAGCACCTCGATCCGCGCGGACTGCGGGGGCAGCAACTGGCCGAGCAGCCCGTCGCCGGTGACCTCGACGTCCACGGTCAGTTCGCCCGCCCGGAAGGTCAGCATCCGGGGCGGGTCCTCGACACCTCTGACGGGGATGGCGTCGACCAGGGAGTCGAAGGTCAGCTCGGCGACCCGGGCCTCCAGGTCGTGCAGCGCGTAGGCGTCCATGGCCAGTTGCAGCAGCTCGGCCGGGAGCGGGTCGAGGACGGCGGCCGCGCGACGCAGTTCCTCCTCCAGGAGGTCCGCGTCGAACTCGGCGTCGTCGAAGCCCTCGTCGGCCGGGAAGTCGTGGTCGCTCACACCGCACCCCTCGCGTCGAGCCGGGCCCGCAGCCGGCGCAGACAGCGCTGGCGCAGCGGGCCGATGCTGCCCACGGCGATGCCCAGCGCGACGGACACCTCGACATAGCTGGGCGGCGGCGAGGCCATCAGGACACGCAGCAACTGCCTGCAGCGGTCGCCGAGTTCCTCGAACTCCTGCCAGACGAGGCGGATCCGCTCCGCCTCGTCCGCCTCGTCCTCCGCGTCGATCAGGGACTGTTCGGGCGTACGGTCCTCGCTGACCCGGTCCAGGACCTGGGGATCGTCGGTCGGCAGCAGCCGGGTCAGTCCCCGGATCACCTTCAGGCACTCGTTGCGCGCCGTGCTCGCCAGCCAGGAGCCCGCCTTGTCGGGCTCCCGGATCCGGCCCAGGTGCTGGGCGAACCGGAACCACACGGTCTGGTACACCTCGTGCCCGTCGGCGTCGGAGAGCCGGTGCGCGCGCACCACGGACCACACCAGTGGGCTCAGCCCCTCCACGAGCGCCTTCCAGGCCGCCGCGTCGCCGTCGACGGCGGACTGGACCAACGCGCCGACCTCTGCTCGGTCCACGGTCCCACCCCTCGTGTACGGCAAGTCATCGTACGCCGTGGAGGGGAGTGTTCCGGAACCCGGGCCGGAACTCAGGCCGTCGTAGCCAGCCTTACGACCGGTACCGGCTGCCAGCTGGCCGGGCGGAGCGCCGGTACATGGGCACCGCGCACCTCGGCGTACTCCGTGATGTTCTCCAGGAGTTGGGTGCGCGCGATGCGCGGGTCGGGCTCCTTGCTGGTGCTCATCCGGTCGGCGACGAGGCCGGCCACGATGGGGGTGGCGAACGATGTTCCGCTCCACTGTGCGAACCCTTCGAACATCACTTGGTCCGGTTTGCCGGGGCCGGTCGTCCCGGTGTCGGTCAACACGCCGGTGTGGCGCGGGTACTGGCAGGTGCAGGCGTAGGTGAACCCGAACCGGCAGGCGTCGTAGGTGGTGTGCTGGTACACGTACGGCACGGGTGCGTCGAAGCCGGCCATGGCACCGATGAGTTGCTCACCGGGGGCGTAGACGTTCACCCAGCTGCCGTGGTTGGTGAAGCAGGCGCCGTACTCGCCGTCGCTGCGCAACGCGCCGACCGAGAGAACGGTGTTCTCGTAGCCGGACAGGCCGGCGCAGGCGGCGGGCCAGAAGTTGGTGGCGCTGCCGTTGTTGCCGGCGGCGGCGACGAGCAGGGTGGACTGGTCGCGCAGGGCGTCCATGAAGGCCTCGACGGCGAGCAGTCCGTCGGCGCTGCCGTTCGAGGTGCCGGCGGAGAGGCTGATGACGTCCGGCCAGCCGTGCTGGTCGACCGCCTCGAACAGCTTGGCGCCGAACTCGGACTCCAGGATGGCACCCGCGTCGTTCAGGGTGTTGGTGACGGTGATGTCCGTGTTCGGGGCGAGGGCGGCGATGAGACCGGCGATGAACGTGCCGTGGCCGACGTACTGCTGGAGGATGCCGTCGGCGTCGGTCTCGGTGAGCTGCGGGTCGCCCTTGACGCGGTCGAGCAGCGGGTAGGAGCGGTAGTCGTGCACAAGACCGGTGTCCATCACCAGCACGCTGACGGCGGTGTCCGGGTCGTAACTCCCCGCCACGGGCTGCGGGTTGGGGATCTGGGTGAGCAGGGCGGGGAGCGGTTCGCAGGGGTTGCAGGAGTTGGCGTTCGGGGTGGTGGACACCACGTGGTTGCGGCTGACCAGGCGGCGCCCGGTGCGGCCCTCCGCCTCCCGCAGGGCGCGCAGCGCGTGCCCGACGGCACGGTCGCCGGTGCGGTCGCCGTGGTTCGGGTCACCGACCTGGATGCGGGTGACCCCGGTGCGGTTGGCCTCCGGTCCTGCCCTGCGCACCTGGTCGGCGACCAGTCCGGTGGTCGCGGTGAAGTGGGCACGCACGGTGTCCTCGACGATCCGTGCCTCCTCGCCGTCGCGGGCGAGGACGACCCCCTTCTCGTACAGGAACTCGGCGGCGTCGTCCGGCCCCATCGCCAGTGGAACGTCCGGCATGGAGCGCTGGATCTGTTCGAACTGCTCATGGAATCGCTGAGGTGCCATGGCCTGTCCTCCCCCGGTAACGGCGTTCTTCAGTCAGAGTCACGGGCCCGCCGCTTGATACAGCGCCAAACCAGTGGGGCATGTATGCCCAGGCCAGTACCATCCGAGGGGTGACTGCGCGAAGCGATTCGGTTACGGAACTGCTGCCGATGGTGTTCGCCGCCCCCGGCGAGGCCCTGGCGCGGGCGGAGCAGGTCCTTCGGTCAGATCCGACGCCACTGGACGCGTCCGTCGCCCACCAGGTCATCGGCATCTGGCAGCGGGACTTCGGGGACCTTGCCGTGGCCCTCGACCATCTGCGGCGCGCCCGGGACTTCGCGGCCCGGGCGGACTCGGCGGACCGGGAGGCGGACGTCCTCGCCGCTCTCGGAGTCGCCCTGGTGCATGCGGGGCGCACCCGGCAGGGACTGGCCGCGCTGGACCGCGGGGTGGCCCGGGGCAACGGGCACACCCGGGCCCGGGTGCTGTACCGGCGGGCGTTCGCCTCGTGGGTGCTGGGCCGGCACCAGGAGGCCCTGGAGGACCTGCGGCGGGCGATACCGGTACTGCGGCAGGCCGACGACGTCATCTGGACCGCGCGGGCGCTGAGCGTGCGGGCCACCGTGCATCTGGCGATGGGCGCGGTGGAGCGGGCGGACGCGGACTTCACGGCGGCGGAGCGGCTGTGGGAGACGACGGGCCAGGAGCACGACAAGGCAGTCGCCGTGGAGAACCGGGGCCTGGCCGCGTACCGGTCCGGCGACATCCCGGCGGCGCTGCGGCTGCTGGCCGAGGCCAAGGAGCGGTACGACGAGCTGGGCACCCCGCCGTTCATGCTGTACATCGCGCGCTGCGACGTGCTGATGGCGGCCGGGCTGGCCCCGGAGGCGCTGGCCGAGGCGGACGCGGCGATCGCCGCCCTGGACCGGATCGGCGGGCAGTCCACCCGCAAGGCCGAACTGCTGCTGACCGCCGCCCGCTCCGCGCTGTCGACCGGGGACGCGCAGACCGCGATCGCCCGTGCCGCCGTCGCCGTACGGCTGTTCTCGGGGCAGCGGCGGAGCTGGTGGGAGACGCATGCGCGGCTGGTGCTGATAGAGGCGCGGGTGGCGGGCGGGGCCGCGTCCGGGCGGCTGGTGCAGGACGCGGCGGCGGTCGCCGACCAGCTGGCGTCCTTCGGTGCGCCGGCCGCGCCGGAGGCCTCGCTGCTCGCCGGGCGGATCGCGCTGGCGCTGGGCTGGACGGCGGACGCGGAACGGCATCTCGCGGTGGCCGCGCGCAGCAGGCACGGCGGACCGCCGCTGGCCCGGATGACCGGCTGGGCCGCACAGGCGCTGCGGGCCCGGGCGGCCGGTTCGGGCCGGGGTGTCCTGGAGGCGTGCCGGCGCGGCCTCGACGTCCTGGACGACCACCGGATGACGCTGGGCGCCTCGGAGCTGCGGGCGCGGGCCACCGCGCAGGGCGCCGAACTGGCCGCGCTGGCCCAGCAGGCGAGCCTCGTGCACGGCGGGCCGCGCCGCCTGCTGGAGTGGAGCGAGCGCTGGCGGGCCACGGTGCTGTCCACTCCCCCGACCCGGCCGCCCGCGGACCCGGCCCTGCTCGCCTCGCTCACCGCGTTCCGGGAGATCGCCTCGCGCGCGGAGGAGGCCCGCCGGGAGCGGCGTCCGGTGCCCGCCCTGGAGCGTGAGCAGCGGCGCCTGGAACGGGAGATCCGCTCCCGCACCCACCACACCCGGGGTGACGCCCCCGGCGGCGGCGACCGCTTCGACCCGGCCCGTCTCCTGGACCGGCTCGGCAACGCCCGGCTGGTCGAACTCGCCGTCCTGGACGGCCGGGTGCACATCCTGCTGTGCGGACAGGGCCGGGTACGGCGCTTCGTGGGCGGCCGGCTGGCGGAGGCGGTCGGCGAGGCGGAGCACGTCCAGGCGGGGCTGCGACGGCTCGCGCACCCGGGGGCGGAGGGGCGGCTGCCGGTGGTCGAGGCCGCCGGGAAGCGGCTGGAGGAGCTGCTGCTGGGTGCGGCGGCGGACCAGCTCGGCTCCGGGCCGGTGGTGATCGTCCCGCCGGGTGCGCTGCACCGGGTGCCCTGGGCGCTGCTTCCCTCCCTTCGGGAGCGGGTGCTCAGCGTGTCGCCGTCGGCGGGGAGCTGGCTGCGGGCCCGGGAGACCGAGCCGCCGCCGGGCGGCCGCCATGTGCTGGTCCGCGGGCCGGGGCTGGCGACCGGGGGCGCGGAGGTGCCCGAGGTGGCGGGCCAGTACGCGGCGGCGCGGATCCTGGAGCACGACGACGCCCAGGTCCCGCGCGTACTGGAGGAGTTGGACGGCGCCGCGCTGGCCCACATCGCCGCGCACGGCACGTTCCGGGCGGACAGCCCGCTCTTCTCCTCGCTGCGGATGGCCGACGGCCCGCTGATCGTGCACGACTTCGAACGCCTCGCCCGCAGCCCCTACCGGATCATCCTCTCCAGCTGCGACACGGCCCGGCTGGCCTCGGTGGGCGCCGATGAACTCCTCGGCCTGGTCACGGCGTTGCTGCCGCTGGGCACGGCCGGGGTGGTGGCGAGCAGCGCGCCCGTCAACGACGCGGCCGTGGTCCCGCTGATGCTGGCCCTGCACAAGGGGCTGGGCGCCGGGCTGTCACTGGCGGAGGCGCTGCGCGACGCCCGGGCCGCCCTGCCGGGCGACGCACTCCACCAGGCGACGGGCTGGGCGTTCGCCGCGTTCGGGGCGGCCTGAGCGCCCCGAAGGGGCGCGGGGAACTGCGCGACCAGCCACAACGGCGCCGCAGACGGCAGACGGCACATCGCGGCGCTTCCAGCGGAGCGCTCAGGCCGACTGCCGGTCCGGCTGTTCCACCAGCCACGGCAGGGCCGCGCGGTCGCTCGCGCCGAGGCGAGTGTAGGCGCTGTAGAGGTGGTTGCCCACCGTCCGTACGGACAGGGTCAGTTGCTCGGCGATCTGCCGGTTGCTGAGGCCCGAGGCGGCGAGGGTGACGATCTGGCGCTGGCGGGCGGTGAGTTCGCCGAGCACCAGGCCGGCCAGGGCCGGGGGGCGGGCGCCCTGGCAGCGGCGGGCGAGGGCGACCGCGCGGGTGCGGGACATCCGCGCGGCGCGCGGGTCGCGGTGGGCGCGGACGGCCTGGGCGTGGGCCTCAGCCGCGAACAGCAGCAGGCCGCGCTCCGCCAGCGCCTCGGCCGCCCGGTCGAGGGCGGGTCCGTCGCCGCGGGCGAGGGCCTCGGCGTGCCGCGCGAGCACGCCGTCCAGCCGCCGCACGGCTCCCGCGGCCCCCTCGGGCTCCCCGAGCCGTACGGTGCCGTAGTGCGCGAGACCCCCGTCCCCGCGCACTACGGCACCTTCCCCCGACTCAGCGGCGGCACGGGCGAGTTCGGTACGGCAGGCGGCGTCGCCCGGCGCCGCCCGCAGTCCCTCCCTCGCCCACGCCGCCGCCTCTCGCAGCTCCCCCCGAAGCCACGAGTACCGGGCACGCACGGCCGCGTACCCAGCCGGTACGGGCAGGCCTCCCGACGCCAGCCACTCCCCCACCGGGGCCGGCACCTCCCGTACGTCCAACAGCTCGATGCGTTCTTCCAGTTGCTCCTGCTCGTCCTTCAGGGCGGGCTCGCACTGGTCAGGGGTGCGGGCCAGCCGGCGGGCCCGCAGCCGGCCCGCCGAGGCGCGCAGCCCGGGGCCGTGCAGAGGATGGGCGAGGCGGACCGCGCCCCGGTCGTCGACGTGGATCAGGCCGTCGGTCTCCAGCCGTTCGAGAACGGCGAGATCGAGGCCGTCGTCGAGGTGGAGCGGCAACGGCTCGGCGAAGGCGAGGCGTTCGAGGGTGTCGCGCTCTCCCGGGCCCCGCCGGTCCAGCAGGGGTGCGATGCGGTCCCGTACGGTCGCGGTGAGCGGCAGCGGGCCGCGCCAGGCCCACTCGCCGGTGTCCGGGACCCGGGTCAGCGGACCGGACTCGCGCAGCGCGCCGAGCAGGTCGCGCAGCAGCCGCAGATCGCCCCGGCACACCCGGTGCAGCCTGCGCACGGTGAGCGGTTCCAGGCCGCCGCCGGCGAGCAGCCGGTCGGTCTCGTCGTACGGCAGCGGTTCCAGGGCGAGGTGGGTGAGGAGTTCGCCGGTCCGCAGCCGGGCGACGGCGCCGGGCAGGGGTGCCGGGTCGGCGGCGGCCACCACGAGCCGGGTGCGGCCGTGCACGGCGAGCTGGTGGACGAGGGCGGCCGAGGCCTCGTCGAGAAGGTGGGCGTCGTCGACGACCAGGAGCCGTACCCCGGACAGGTGCCGGACCGCGCCGGGCAGTGAGACGCGGTCGGAGAGCAGATGCGCGAACGCCGCGAACGGGAGGGTGCTGGTCTCGGGGGTGCCGGTCACCCGGACGCAGTCGGTGCCCCCGACGGCCTCGGTGATCAGCCGGGTCTTGCCGATGCCGGCCGGGCCGGTCACCACGACACCCTGCCGTCCTGCCACCGACGACCGCCTGACCAGCTCCAGTTCGTCCTCCCGGCCGGTGAACGACCAGGGCAGTTCGAGGGTTCGCGCATCCCGTTCGTAAGTCGTCACGTGAGTATGAGTCGCGTTACTCAGCTCTGATACAGGGGGACTTGAGTAGCTTCCGACTCAGGCGTCCGGTCGGGTCGAACGGCAGTCTGGGCGCATGACCCGACGCTACTGCTCGCTTCCGCGGCAGTCGGCCCCCGCGTTCGCGCCGGGACTGGCCGCCGAGCGGCTCGGCGCGCTCGTCGGCGGGCGGCGGATGTGGGTCAACGGCACGGCTCTGCACTACTACTTCTTCGACGCCGGCACCGACGCCTCGGTGATCCCGGTCCCGGGGACCGGGGAGACCCGCCGGGTGCCGTGGGCCGGTGCCGAGGAGCAGCGGGACGTGGTGCGCGAGTGCTTCCGGGAGTGGCAGGACCTCGGCATCGGGGTGATGTTCGCCGAGGTCTTCGACCGGCGCGAGGCGGAGCTGCGGGTCGGTTTCCAGCTGGGTGACGGATCCTGGTCGGCGGTGGGCCGGGACGCGCTCTCGGTGGGTGCGGGCGACCGCACGATGAACCTGGGCTGGGACCTGACCGAGCCCGGCGGGCGCTGGACGGCCCTGCACGAGATCGGGCACGCGCTCGGGATGCAGCACGAGCACCAGAGCCCGTTCGCGGGCGTCCACTGGGACGACGAGGCGGTCTACGCCGACCTCGCCGGACCGCCGAACCACTGGAGCCGGGACCGCACGGACTTCAACATCCTGCGCAGGCTGGACCCGGCCGAGTCCAACGGTTCGGTGTGGGACCCGCAGTCCGTGATGCAGTACCCCTTCGGCCCGGGGCTGATCCTGGAGCCGGAGCACTACCACAGCGGTCTCTACCCGCCGGGGTCGCTGTCCCCGGCCGACAAGGAGTTCGTGCTCCGCTGGTACCCGCCCGCCGATCCGCCGGCCGTGCTGGTGCCGTTCCGTTCGGCGCCGCTCAGCCTGGGGCCGGGCGGGCAGGCCGACTTCGCCGTGGAGCCGCCGGAGACCCGCGTCTACAGCGTGGGCACCTTCGGAGAGAGCGACTCCGTCGTCGTGGTCTTCGAGGAGCGCGACGGGGAACCGCGCTACCTCGCCGGCCACGACGACGGGGGCACCCCGCACAACACCAGGATCAGGGTCCGGCTCGTCAAGGGCCGCCGCTACTTCGTCCGCGTCCGTCTCCACTCCACGTGGGGATCGGGGGAGACAGCGGTCATGTGCTGGTGACACCGGCACACGACCGCGACGCGGAGGTCGGACCACTGTCCGGCGCCGGGGGAAGCGGTCGCGGCACGTAACCTTCGGGGGAGGGATACGTGCCGCGGCCGTACCGGAAACGCCGCACATACCCACCCAGGGCCCGTATCGGGTCGTGATCAATGAGCACCGCAGCTTCCGGGGCGGGCGCCCCGTCCGAGGTACGGGGCTCGGCGATCTGCGGCCGCGCCGTGTGTCAGACCACGGCGAGCCGGTCCACCAGCAGCTCCGTCCTCCGCTCGGCGTCCCCCGGCGGCAGCCGTCCCGCCCGGGTCAGGGTCGCCAGCCCGTGCAGGGCCGCCCAGAACACCTCGGTGAACAGTCCCGGGTGGACGCCGTCCCCGGCGACCTCGCCGAGGTTCTCCAGCAGGGCGGCGAAGGCGTCCTTCAGGGGCTCCGGGGTGTCCTCCTGCGCGAACGCCAGGCCGCCGTCGAGCTGGAACATGGCGTCGTAGACCGCCGGGTTGCGTTCGGCGAAGTCGAGGTAGGCGCGGGCGAGGGCGGTGACCCGGGCGCGCGGACCGTCCGCGGCGGAGGCCGCGGCCCGCAGCGCCGCGGCCATCTCGGCGGCGCCCTCGAGGGCGACGGCGCCGATGATCTCGCGCTTGCCGCGAAAGTGGCTGTAGAGGACGGGCTGGCTGTACTCGATGCGCTCGGCGAGCCTGCGGGTGGTGACCGCGTCCCAGCCCTGCTGCTCGGCGAGTTCGCGGGCCGTCGCCAAGATGAGGCGCTCGCGCCCCGCCCGTTCGCGCTCCTTGCGTTCCTGTACCGACATGATTCGATCCTAGCACCGCTAGACATCCGAGCGTCAGTAGCACTAGCGTTGCCTCATCAGCTAGCAACGCTAGAACCCAGGGAGGGTCATGATGCTCACCGCACTTGAGGTCTTCACCACCGTGGTCGTCGGCGTGATGGTGGGGGTGGAGTTCTCCGTCGCCTTCGTCATGAACCGGATCTTCAACGCCCTCCCCGAGGACAGTGGCCAACTCGGCCGCGCCCACGGGGGCCGGATGCTCGGCGCCGTGATGCCGTTCTGGTACATCGGCTCGCTCGTCCTGAGCGCGGTCTGGGCCGTCGCCGGATGGCACCACCCCGGCGCCGGCCTCGTCGTCACCGCCGCCGCGTTGCTGATCGTGAGCGTGATCATGTCGATCCTGCTGCTCGTCCCGATCAACAACCGGGGCAAGACGTGGACCCCCGAGAACCGGCCCGAGGACTGGAAGGAGCAGATGAACCGCTGGGACCGCTTCCACTACGTCCGCGTCACCGTCATCATCGCCGCCTTCGCCCTGCTGGCCGCCGCCCTCGCCTGAGCCCGCGGGCCGACGCCGCGCCGGTGGCGCACCATCCCCACTCCCCGGGCGGCAGCGGGCCACCGAAACCGCTGCCGCAGCCGCACCGGGTAGGGCCATGTTTGCCGACCTGCAGGCACGACTCGATGAACTCCCACTCCACATCGGTCAGTTGCGCACGTGCCAGGCAAGACGCGCCCCAGGGGCGCGGGGAGCTGCGCGACCGGCCACGACGCACCCGCACCCGGCAGTGCACCGAGTCACCCCGCCCGCTAGCCGCCCAACTCCAGCGGTCGCGAAGGGTCCTTGGACCATTCCTCAAGCGAACCGTCGTACACGGACACGTCCTCGCGGCCCAGCAGCGTGAGCGCAAGCGCCGCCCCCGCCGCCGAGATCCCCCCGCCGCAGTACAGGACCACAGGCGAGACGTCCCCCAACGCCCGCGCCTTCTCGGCGAGTTCGCCCACCGGCAGCACCCGCCCCGCATCGTCCAGCAGCTCCCGCCCGGGCAGGCTGGCACTCCCCGGTATGTGCCCCCGCCGGCTGTACCGGCCCGGCACGGTCCCGGCGTACCCCCCGGAGGGCAACGCGCACACCAGCACCCCCGGCCGCTCCCCCCGGCCGATCGCCGCCACCTCCTCGATGTCCGACCAGAGCCCGGGCCTCGGCACCGGTGTCACCGGCACGGCGGCGGGCCCGGGGACGCGGTCCCCCGCGGTCACCGGCCGCCCCGCCGCCTCCCACGCCGCCAGGCCGCCGTCCAGCACCGCGGCCGGAACCGAGATCGCGCGCAGCATCCACCACAGCCGGGCGGCCCAGATTCCGCCGCCGGTGTCGTAGACGACGACCTCGGTCCCCTCCCCCACGCCGAGCCGGGCCAGCGCGGCGGCGAGCGCGTCCGGCGCCGGGACGGCGAAGTGGTACGGCGCACCGGGGTCGGAGAGCTCACCGGTGAGGTCGGCATGGCGGGAGCCGGGGACGTGGCGCTCGGCCCAGCCGGCGCGGCCGGAGGCGGAGCGGTGGTCACCGTCATGGCGGGGCGAGGGCAGCAGCGCGGTGGCGTCGAGGATGGCCAGCCGGGGGTCGTCCAGGTGGGTCGCGAGCCAGGTGTCGTCGACGAGGGGGCCGGGCAGCAGGGTGGTCATGGCGGGCGATCGTACGCCCGTGACCTTCACGTCTCACTGATCGGGCAGTCTCGTCCCACATTCCGGATGCCACTTGCACAGGATGCGGGAGCTGCGGTTATGGTTTCGGCCATCTACGCGGGAGCCCCTCCCCGACCGGGCTGAGAGGGCGTCTGGGATCCGTGCGCCGCGCCGGCGGACACGGTCCCCATGGGGACGCCGACCGCACCAGCAGCGCCATGCGCCCCGCGTAGGAGTTCACGTGTCCACAGCAGTCGAGCCGCGGCCCCTTGTGTTCCAGCACGCCGCCCGCTCCTGTTGTCGTCGCACGTGCTGTCGCCGGTCCCGCTGACCGCCGCCCCCCTCACCTCCTCCACCCCGCTCGCCTCCGCGCGTCTCCGCGCACCGCTTTCGGAGTTCCCCCATGCCGCATATCCGGGTCATGCTCGACTATTTCCATCCATGGCCGAATTCTGCCGGTCTGTACGTCGCCCGTGCCCGCGACGGGTACGAGGCCGCGGGCCTGGACGTCGAGCTGGTGGTGCAGGACCCGGGGCGCGGGGACACGCTGGAGTACCTGGCCCGGGGCGAGGTGGACTTCGGGATCTTCCCGCCGAACCGGCTGCTCGCCCGCCGGGCGGCGCTGGGCCAGCCGCTGGTGGCCGTCGCCGCGGTCAACCACCGCGGTCTGGAGGCGATCCAGACCACGACCTCGACCGGTATCACCCGCCCCCGCGACCTGGCGGGCCGCCGTCTCGCCTACAACCCGACCCCGCGCGGCCGGGCCATGGTCCGCCATCTCGTGGCGGCGGACGGCGGCGACCCGGACACGGTGATCACCGTCGACGCGGGCAGCCGCGAGCTCACGGTGGACGACATCGAGGCGGGCGAGGCGGACGCGACCTTCGGCAACTACTGGTCCTGGGACGCCCTGCGCGGCGACCTGCCCGAGCACAGCCGGCTGACCTGGCCGGTCGACGAGATAGGCGCACCCCGCTACCACAGCTATCTGCTGGGCACGAGCGAGCGACTGCTCGACGAACAGCCTTCCCTGGTGCGGGACTTCCTGGCCGTGACGGCCCGCGGATACGCCACCGCCGCCCACGAGCCCGACGCCACGCTGGAGATGCTGGAGCGGGTCATCCCGTACTTCCCGCGTCCGCTCATCGCCCGCTCCCTCGCCCTGATCGCGCCGACGTGGACGGACCCGCAGGGCCGTTGGGGCGTGATCGACGAGGGCCGGATGGGCCCCTACGCGCACTGGCTCGCCGAGAACGGCGCCATCGCGCACGACCACGACTGGAACCGGTCCTTCACCAACAGCCTGCTGGACGTGACCGCATGACCCTGCTCACCCGGCGGCTCGCCGTCGACTTCAAGCGGGTGGACAGCGCGCTGTGTCGGGCCTGACCGCCCCGCACCGCCGCCCGACTCCCCTCCCCCGTACGAAGGACCCTCCACCATGCTCCGCCGCACCGCGCTGCCGGCCCTCGCCGCCCTGGCCCTCCTCGCCGTCACCACCGCCTGCTCGGCCGACGCCGACTCCACGGCGGCCGCCAAGGACGGCACCACCACCGTCACCCTGGCCCTGGACTGGACCCCCAACACCAACCACACCGGCATCTACGTCGCCCAGGCCAAGGGCTGGTTCAAGGACGCCGGGATCGATCTGAAGATCGTGCCCTACGGCTCGACCGCGCCCGAGACCCTGATCGCGAGCCACAAGGCCGACTTCGGCATCTCCTACCAGGAGGGTGTCACCACGGCCCGCGCGGCCGGCCAGGACATCACCTCCGTCTACGCCGTCACGCAGAAGACGGACGTGACCGTCTCGGTGCGCGCCGACCGCACCGACATCAGCTCGCCGAAGGACCTCGACGGCGAGACGTACGCCGGGTTCGGCGCCCCGTACGAGAAGCCGCTGCTGCAGAAGGTGATCAAGAACGCGGGCGGCCAGGGCGACTTCAAGCAGGTCACCCTCAACACCTCGGCGTACGCCGCGCTGTACGCCGGCAAGGCGGACTTCGCGATGCCGATGCCGACCTGGGAGGGCCTGGAGGCGAAGCTCAGCGGGAAGCCGCTGAAGGACTTCCAGCTCTCCGACTACGGCTTCCCGGCGATCTACTCCACGCTGATCGCGTCCTCCGACCAGTTCCTGAAGAAGAACCCGGTGGTGGCGAAGAAGTTCCTCGCGGCCGTCGACAAGGGGTACCGCTACGCGGCCGAGAACCCCGACCGGGCCGCCGACCTGCTCATCGCCGCCAACAAGAGCGTGCTCACCAACACCAAGCTGGTGAAGGAGAGTTCGGAGCTGCTGGCCAAGGAGTACTACAAGGGCGCCGACGGCTCCGTCGGCACCCAGAGCGCGGCTCGCTGGAAGGCGTTCGCCGACTTCGAGTACGGCGCCGGGCTGCTCGTCGACGCGAACGGCAAGAAGCTGACCAAGGCGCCGGACACCGCGGCATTCTTCACCAACGCCTACCTCCCGGCCGCCAAGTGAAGCCCGTGCTGCGGTCGTTGTGGCCGCCCCTGCTGGTGCTCGCCGTGCTCGTCGGCGGCTGGCAGCTGTACGTGACGGCGGCCGGCGTCGACCCGACCACGCTGCCCTCCCCCGCCCGGGTGGCGGAGCAGGGCTGGCTGAACCGCCAGGACCTGTGGGACCAGACGCTGCCCACGCTCCAGGAGACGCTGCTCGGTTTCGCGCTGTCGTTCGCGGCGGCCTGGCTGGTGGCGGTGGTGCTGGACTTCTCAGCCGCCGCCCGCCGGGGCCTGTACCCGCTCCTGGTCGCCTCGCAGACGATCCCGATCGTGGCCGTCGCCCCGCTGCTGATCATCTGGTTCGGCTTCGGGCTGCTGCCCAAGATGCTGGTGGTGACGCTGACGACGTTCTTCCCGCTGGCCGCCAACCTGGCCGCGGGCTTCGCGGCGACCGACCGGGAGGCCATGCGGCTGCTGCGCTCACTCGGCGCCGGGCGCTGGCGGGCGTTCCGGCTGGTGCGGGTGCCGAGCGCGATGCCGTACTTCTTCGCGGGGCTGCGCGTGAGCATCACCTATGCCGTGGTCGGCGCGGTGTTCGCCGAGTACGCGGGCGCCGAGTCGGGGCTCGGGATCTACATGCAGGCCCAGAAGAGCGCGTTCCGGACCGACCTGGTGTTCGCGGCGGTGGCCGTGACCGCCGCGCTGAGCATCGCTCTGTTCGGGGCCACCTATCTGCTGCAGCGGCTGGTGCTGCCCTGGGAACGGAAGGCCGGGAAATGAGCAGTCTGCGCATCGCGGGCGTGGGCAAGTCCTTCGGTTCGCTGGAGGTCCTGCGGGACCTCGACCTCACCGTGGAACCAGGCGAGTTCGCCGCCGTCATCGGCCCCAGCGGCAGCGGCAAGAGCACCCTGTTCAACCTGGTGTCCGGGCTCGACCTGCCGACCTCCGGACGGGTACTGGTGGAGGGCGAGCCGGCCGGGGTGGCCTCCGGCAAGGTCGCCTACATGCCGCAGAAGGACCTGCTGTTCCCCTGGCGGACGGTCCTGGACAACACCGCACTGGGCCTGGAGGCACAGGGCGTGCGGAAGAAGGAGGCGCGGGCGCGGGCCGGCGCGCTCTTCGCCGACTTCGGCCTCGACGGCTTCCAGAAGGCGTACCCCTCCCAGCTCAGCGGAGGCATGCGGCAGCGGGCCGCGCTGCTGCGCACGGTGGTCCTGGAGCGGCCGGTGCTGCTGCTTGACGAGCCGTTCGGCGCACTGGACTCGCTGACCCGCACGGAGATGCAGCTGTGGCTGGCCGGCATGTGGCAGCGGCACCGCTGGACGGTCGTCCTGGTCACCCATGACATCCGGGAGGCGGTGCTGCTCGCCGACACCGTCCACGTCCTGTCCCCGCGCCCGGCCACGGTGGTGGACCGGGTCGAGGTCCCGCTGCCCCGGCCACGAGGCGCCGACGACTTCACGGCACCCGGGTTCGCGGCGACGGAACGCCGGATCCTGGACTCCCTGCGCGGCACGACGGCGGTGAGCACGCCGTGAGTTCACATCTCGCCCACGGCCTGGGCACCGAGCCGGTCGAGCCGGACTGGCCGCCGCTGACCGACGCCGAGGTCACGGCCGTGACCGGTCCGGCCCGGGTGGTGTGGCGCAGCCCGCGCCCGCTGTCGGCGGCGGCCGTCGTGGAGCGGGACGGACGGCGGCTGTTCGTGAAACGGCACCATGTCACCGTACGCACCCCGAAGGGTCTCGCGGAGGAGCACGCCTTCCTGCGCCATCTGCGCGAACGCGGGGCGCCCGTGGTGGAGGTCCTGGACCTGGCGGAGCACGGCGAGTGGACGTACGAGGTCCACTCGGCCGGGACCGGCACGGACCTGTACCGGGACGCGCTGTCCTGGTCGCCGTTCCTGGATACGGCCCATGCCCGGGCGGCCGGCGAGGCGCTGGCCCGGCTGCACCTGGCGGCGGAGGGCTTCGCCGCACCGCGCCGCTCGCCGCAGCCGCTGGTCGCCTCCTTCACGGTGTTCGCGGCCCCGGACCCCTGGCCGGCACTGCGGACCTACCTGGCCGAACGCCCGCGGCTGGAAAGGGCGCTGGCGGACTTCCCCTGGCGGGAGGACACCCATCGCGTGCTGCTCCCGCTCCACGAGCGCCTGGCCCCGCACCTCCCGGGTCTCACTCCCCTGTGGACCCACAACGACTGGCATGCCTCCAACCTCCTCTGGGACGAGGACGGCCGGGTCGCCACGGTCCTGGACTTCGGGATGAGCGACCGCACCACCGCGGTGCACGACCTGGCCACGGCCCTGGAACGCAACACCGTGCAGTGGCTGGACCCCGACCGCCCGGTCCAGGAGAAGCACGCGATCGAACTGCTGCGGGGATACCAGTCGGTGCGCCCGCTCACCGCCGCCGAATCGGCTGCCCTGCCCGTCCTCCTGCCCCTCGTGCACGCCGAGTTCGCCCTGTCCGAGCTGGACTACTTCCACGGGGTCACCCGGTCACGGGAGAACGCCCGGCTGGCGTACGAGTACTACGTCCGCCATGCCGAGTGGTTCTCGGGCGGGGCGGGCCACCGGCTGCTGGAGCTGGTGGCCGCGCAGGTGTGAGCCTCAGCGCCGACGCCATTCCGCCGCGAGGAGTTCGTACGAGCGGACCCGGTCGGCCTGGTCGTGGGTGATCGTCGTGATGAGCAACTCGTCGGCTCCGGTGGCCTCCTGGAGCTGTTCCAGACGGTCGGCGACATGCTGCGGGCTGCCCACGAACTGGGTGTCGAGGCGGTCCTGGACCAGCTCCCGGTCCTCGTCCGTCCAGACGTGCGCCCGCGCCTCCGCGGGGGTGGGGAAGGGGATGGCCCCCTCGGCGGTACGGATGCTGCGGACCCAGGCGCCGTAGCCGGTGGCGAGTTCACGGGCGGCGGCGTCGTCCTCGGCGACCACGACGTCGGCCGAGACGCTGACGTACGGCTTGTCGAGGACGTCCGAGGGCTGGAAGTACGCGCGGTAGCCGTCCACCGCCTCCAGGACCGTGCCCGGGCTGACGTGGTAGTTGGCGGCGAAGCGCAGGCCCCGCTCGCCCGCGACCTGGGCGCTCTCGCCTCCGCTGCTGCCCAGGATCCACACCTCGACCTCGGCGCCCTCGCCGGGGACGACGTGGGCCTCGACGCCGTCCTCGGTGCGGTAGGTCCCGGCGAGCAGCGCGAGGATGTCGTCGATCTGTTCGGCGTAGTCCTGGGACTCGGCGTTCGGCAGCAGGAGCAGCTTGCGGTGGAGCGCGACCCGCGGGGAGCCGAGGAGGCGGGCGAAGGAGAAGCGGGGCGGGATGACCAAGCCATTGGGTGCCCGGCCGTCGACCACCGGGGTCGTCGTCGGGCTCTCCGTCTTCTCCGCGGGCGGGCGGCCGCCGGAGCGGCCCAGGCCCAGGTCGAGGCGGCCCGGGTAGAGGGCGTCGAGGAGGCCGAACTCCTCGACCGTGGACAGCGCGGTGCGGTGTCCGAGCTGTACTGCGCCGGAGCCGAGCCGGATCGTGGAGGTCGCGGCGGCGGTCAGTGCCAGGACCACCGCGGGGGAGGTGCCGGCCACCCCCGGGTTGAGGTGGTGCTCGGCGAACCAGTAGCGGGCGTAGCCGAACTCCTCGGTGAGCTGCGCGAGTTCGACGGAGTTGCGCAGGGCGTCGGCGGCGGTGGCACCGCTCGGGACCGGCACCAGGTCGAGGACGCCGAGCGGGATGTCAGACATGTGCGGGCTCCTCGGCGGCCGGGTGTACGGGTGCCCACGGGAACGGCGGGTCGGGGATGTCCTTGCGCAGGACCGGGGCCACCGCCGACTGGAACAGCTCCAGCGAGTCGCGGTGCTGAGCATCCGTCAGCCCGCTGGCGTCGGCGTGCAGATGCAGGACCGTGTGCCCCAACTGCTCGTGGTAGCGGTGCACTTTCTCGATGACCTGCTGCGGGCTGCCGATCAGCGCCGAGCTGCGCTCGGCGAAGTCCTCCAGGGTCTCGAAGACGACCGGCAGTCCCGCCCGGCGGAAGAAGGCCAGGTTCGCCTCGAACACCGGGCGGTAGGCGGCCAGCGCCTCCTGGGTGGTGGGCGCCACCAGGAGGCCCGCGGTACCCGCGCCGACCGCGATGTCCGCCGGGTCGTGGCCGTAGTGCTCCCAGCGTTCCCGGTAGTAGCGGACCAACTCGGCGTACGGCTCGACGGGGTTGGTGACGTTCGCGGAGAACAGCGGGTCGCCGTAGCGGGCCGCGAGGTCGACGGACTCCTTGCTGGTGGCGCTGCCGTGCCAGACGCGGACCGGCCGCTGGTAGGGGCGCGGCCAGACCTCGGCGTCGGTCAGCTCCGGCCGGAACCGGGTCCTGGCCGTCACCTTGTCCTGCCGCCACAGCTGCCGGAACACCTCGTAGCTCTCGGCGTTGCGGTCCCACTGGTCCTCGGGCGTGACATGGAACAGCTCGCGCTGGGCGGAGCCGTTCCCCTTGCCGATGATCAGGTCGAGGCGGCCCTCGGAGAGGTGGTCGAGGGTCGCGTAGTCCTCGTACGCCCGGACGGGGTCCAGCAGGCTCAGCGTGGTCACCGCGGTGAAGAGCCGGATGCGCCGGGTGAGCGCGGCGACATGGCTGAGCACCACGGTGGGCGAGGAGGAGATGAACGGGCGCTCGTGCCGCTCCCCCACCCCGAAGCCGTCGAAGCCCAGGTCCTCGGCGAGCACGGCGTTGTCGAGGACCTCGCGGAACCGCTCGTGGGTGGACTTCTGTCTCCCCGTGACCGGATCCGGCCGGTGCACGATCAGGGTGATCGCCAGGAACTTCACGACGCCACCCGCTCGCTCCGCTTCTCGTCCGGGTGGGCGAGGCCCAGGTGGTCGCGCAGGGTGGTGCCCTCGTACTCGGTGCGGAAGACGCCCTGCTCCTGGAGGAGCGGGACGACCGTGTCGGCGAAGGCGTCGAGGCCGCCGGGGGTGATGTGCGGGACCAGGATGAAGCCGTCGGAGACGTCGGCCTGCACGAAGTCGTTGATGGTGCGGGCGACGGTGGCCGGGGAGCCGACGAAGGTCTGCCGGTTGCCGGTGTTGATCACGAGGTCGCGGATGGACCACTTGTTGGCCTCGGCGAGCTCTCGCCACTCGCGGGCGATGGCGATCGGGTCGCGGTACATCCTGACCTGGGCGCGGCCCCGGGAGATGTGCTCCTCGCCGACCAGCGGGTCGACGTCGGGCAGCGGTCCCTCCGGGTCGTACGACGACAGGTCCCGGTTCCAGACGAACTCCAGGTGCTTGAGGGCGGTCGCCCCGCTGACCTGCTGGCGGCGCACCTGGTGGGCGATCTCCTGGGCCTCCGCGTCGGTGTCGCCGAGGACGAAGCTGGCGGCCGGCAGGATCAGCAGTTCGTCGGGGCGGCGGCCGTACTTGGCGAGGCGGGACTTCACGTCGGTGTAGAAGGCCTGGCCGGCGTCGAGGGTGGCGTACCGGCTGAAGATCGCGTCGGCACCGGAGGCGGCGAACTCGCGGCCCTCGTCGGACTCGCCGGCCTGGAAGATCACCGGGCGGCCCTGCGGGGAGCGCGGCACGTTGAACTGGCCGTGGATGTCGAACTGGGCGCCCTTGTGCACGAAGGAGCCGGCCCTGGCGTCGCTCAGGAAGGCGCCGGTGGCCTGGTCGGCGAGGATCTCGTCGCCGTGCCAGGAGTCGAAGAGCTCGTTCGCGGTGGCGAGGAACTCCTTGGCGCGGGAGTAGCGCTCGTCCTGCGGCAGGAAGCCGCCGCGCCGGAAGTTCTCGCCGGTGAAGGCGTCCCAGGAGGTGACCACGTTCCATGCGGCCCGGCCGCCGGAGAGGTGGTCGAGGCTGGCGAACTGGCGGGCCACCTCGTAGGGCTCGTTGAAGGTGGAGTTGATGGTGCCGGTCAGGCCGAGGTGCTCGGTGACGGCGGCCAGCGCGGCCAGGACGGTGAAGGTGTCGGGGCGGCCGACGACGTCCAGGTCGTATATTTTCCCGCCCTGTTCGCGCAGCCTGAGGCCCTCGGCGAGGAACAGGAAGTCGAACCTGGCGCGTTCGGCGGTCTTCGCGAAGTGGGCGAAGGAGCTGAACTCGATGTGGCTGCCGGCGGCCGGGTCGCTCCACACGGTGGTGTTGTTGACGCCGGGGAAGTGCGCGGCCAGGTGGATCTGCTTCAGGGGCTTGCTCATGTCGGGTGCGGTCCTTCCGGCTCAGGCGGTCGCGGCGGCGTAGCGGTTGGCGGGGCGGGCGAGCCCGAGCAGGCCGCGCAGGGTGTCCGCCTCGTAGGCGGTGCGGAAGCGGCCGCGGCGCTGGAGTTCGGGGACCAGGTCCCCGGTGATGCGCGGCAGGTCGTGGCCGAGTACGGCGGGCCGCAGCCGGAAGCCGGAGAGACCCTCGGCGGCGAACTCCTCAAGGAGGTCGGCGAGTTCGGCTGCCGACCCGGTGAAGATCCGCGTGTCGCTCGTGTACGCGCCGCCGTCGAGGGCGTCGAGGCGCGCCTTGCGGGCGGCGGCCGTGGCCTGGTCGTCGTCGAGGAAGACCACGAGGTCGCCGAAGACGTGCACGGTGTCGCCGGCCCGTCCGGCGGCCTCCTGCTCGGCGCGGATCTCGGCGACGATCGCGCGGGCGTCGGCGCTGTCCTGCGGGGTGACGTAGCCGACGTCGGCCTGGCGGGCGATCAGCCGGTAGGGGACGGTCTGGTGGCCGAGGGCGGTGACGAGCGGCTGGCCCTGCGGCGGGCGCGGGGTGATGGAGGGGCCCATGACGCTGAAGTGCCGGCCCTCGAAGTCGATGTAGTGCAGCTTGTCGCGGTCGATGAAGCGGCCGGTGGCGGCGTCCCGGATCTCGGCGTCGTCCTCCCAGCTGTCCCAGAGCCGGCGCACGGCCTCGACGTGGTCGGCGGCCTCGTCGAAGTGCTCGGTGAGCCGCTCCTGCCCGGCCGGGGACTGCAGTTCCGCCAGGTCGATCGGCGGGAAGGCGCGCCGGCCGAAGTGGTCCGCCTCGTGCGGGCGGGCGGATATCTGCACGCGCAGCCCGGCGCGGCCGGTGCTGACGTAGTCCAGGGTGGCGATCGCCTTGGAGATGTGGAACGGCTCGGTGTGGGTGGTGATCACCGTCGGCACGAGGCCGATGTGGCTGGACAGGGGCGCGATCCGGGACGCGATCAGGACGGCGTCGAGGCGGCCGCGGACCTGGTCGGTGCGGCCGTCGAGTTCGCCGTAGTGCGAGGACTGCAGGCCGAGGCCGTCCTCGATGGTGACGAAGTCGATGAGACCGCGCTCGGCCTCGGCGACCAGGTCGGCCCAGTAGCCGGCGGTGAACAGCTCACGGGGGCGGGCGACCGGCTCGCGCCAGGAGGCGGGGTGCCAGCCGGTGCCGTCCAGGGCGACGGCGAGGTGCAGGTGGGAAGCGGGAGATGAGGACACAGGGGTGCCTTCCTGAGGGGTCCGTGCGAGAGCGCGCCGAAGAGAAGGGCGCGGCGGGGACAACAGGTCAGGAACAACAGAGCGCGCCGGCCACGCGCTGGAGGTCGATGTGCGGCCGGGAGTGCAGGACGGTACGGCGGCTGGGACTGAGGACACGTGTCACGTCCCGCACCTCCCGGTCTGCTCCGCGTACATCTCGTCGTGAGTCACAACAGACCGGTTTCCGTGGTTGTTCCCGGGCTGCGCACCAGCAGGGTGCGGGTGCGCAGCCGCTCGGTGAAGCCGATCGACTCGTACAGCCGGATCGCGTTCGCGTTGCCCGGGGCCGCGTGCAGGAACGGGGTGTCGCCGCGCTCCCGGATACCGGCGGCGACCGCGCGGACCAGCCGGGTGGCCAGGCCCCGGCCCTGGTGTTCCGGGTCGGTGCAGACGGCGCTGATCTCCGTCCAGCCGGGGAGCCGCAGCCGCTCCCCCGCCATGGCGATCAGCCGGCCGCGGTGCCGGATGCCGAGGTAGGTGCCCATCTCGACGGTCCGGGTGCGGAACGGGCCGGGCTCGGTGCGGGCGACCAGGTCCAGGATCTCGGGCACGTCGTCCGGCCCGAGCCGTACCGCCTCGGGGGCGGCCTCGGCCCGGAGTGCCGTGTCCACGAACTGGACGCCCGTCCCGCCGCCGACCACCTCCCAGCCGGGCGGCGCCTCCTCGACCGGCTTGATCTTCACGGTCGTTCCCGGGCCGACGAGCGTGCGCAGGTCGGCCCAGGCTGCCGGGTCGGTGGGGTCGGCGAGGGCGGCGTAGGCGTAGACGTCGTCGGGGTAGCGGGCCGCCCGGCCGACCCGCTCCGCGAGGTGGGCGTGCGGGCCGGCGAGGGCCGACCAGACGGCGTTGTCGAGCGGGGACGTGCGTGGAGCGAGAGGGGCTCCGCCTCCGCGAAGGCCGGTCCGGAGAGTCACGGAGGCGAAGTCCTTTCTCAACCGACAGGTTTGCTCTTTGACAGGGATCAGGAGTTGTCGAGGGGCAGTCCGGGCGGGTTGACCTCGGACTTGGCGACGGCCTCGTTGGAGAGGTTGTAGGCCTTGAGCCACTCGGCGTACTGACCGTTCTTGATCAGGTAGTTGATGGCGTCGGCGAGCGGCTTGGCGAGGCCGCTGTCCTTCTTGGCGGTGGCCGCGATCAGGCCCTGGAGGCTGGCGCCCGCGCCGGAGTAGGTGCCCGCGGTGCGGGTGGCGTTGGGCGTGTTCGCGGTCTGCTTGTTGTGGTACGCGATGCCGGGGTTGGGGCCGAGGTAGGCGTCGATCTTGCCGCTGGACAGGGCCAGGTAGACGCTGTTGCTGTCCTGGAAGTACTTGACGGTGAGCTTCTTGCCCTCGCTCTCCAGCTTCTTCTTCCACTCCAGGAGGATCTTCTCCTGGTTGGTGCCGGCGCTCACGGAGACGGTCTTGCCGGCGAGGTTCTCGTAGTTGCCGTCGAAGTTCCAGGTGCTCTTCTTCGGCACGGTGAAGGCGAGGTTGTCCTGCCGGTAGGAGGCGAACTCGTACTTCTTCTTGCGTTCCTCGGTGTCGGTGACGTTGGAGAAGGCCACGTCGACCTTGCCGCTGTCGATGCCGACGAACATGTTCTCCCAGGTGGCGTTGTCGATCTCGGGCTTGAGGCCGAAGACCGCGGCGACCAGCCGGCCGAGGTCGGGCTCGGAACCGGTGAGGGTCTTCTGGTCGCTGCCCACGAAGGCCAGCGGCGGGAACCCGGCGGGCAGGGCGCCCTCGCCGATGACGAGCTTGCCGCTCTTCTTGACGGAGTCGGGCAGTTCGGCGCTGATGGACTTGACCTCGGAGACCTTGATCGAGGTCTGGGTGGCGGCGCCGTTGGAGACCTGTCCGACGACGACCTCGCCGGTCTTGGCGTCGGTGGTGGTGGCCGCGTCGCTGTCGCCACCGCAGGCGGCGAGCCCGGTGGCGAGGGAGGCGACGACGGTCGCCGCGGAGATGCCTCTGATCAGGCTGCGTCGGGTGAGGTGGGTGGGCATGGCCGTTCCTTGTCGCTGAGAGGGTGTGCGGAGATGAGGCGTGGGGGGAAGTCTGGGAGTACGGCGGTTCAGAGGACCTTGCTGAGGAAGTCCCTGGTCCGTTCGTGCTGCGGCTTGTCGAGGACCTCGGAGGGCGGGCCCTGCTCGACGATCCGGCCGCCGTCGATGAAGACGACCCGGTCGGCGATCTCGCGGGCGAAGCCGATCTCGTGGGTGACGATGACGAGGGTGGTGCCGCTGGTCGCCAGGTCCTTGATGACCGCGAGGACCTCACCGACGAGTTCGGGGTCCAGGGCGGAGGTGGGCTCGTCGAAGAGGATCACGCCGGGGCGCAGGGCCAGGGCGCGGGCGATGGCCACACGCTGCTGCTGGCCGCCGGAGAGCTGCCGGGGGTAGGCGCCGACGCGCTCGCCGAGGCCGACCCGCTCCAGGAGTTCCTTGGCCAGGGCCTGGGCCTGGGGCTTGCCGAGCTTTCCGGTGGCGACCGGGGCGGCGGCCACGTTGTCCAGCACGGTCAGGTGCGGGAAGAGGTTGAAGTTCTGGAAGACGAAGCCGATCCGGCTGCGCTGGGCCAGGATGGCGCGCTCGCTGAGCTCCTTCAGCCGCTCGCCCTGCCGCTTCACACCGATCGGCTCGCCGTTGACGCTGACATGGCCGATCTCGGGCTTCTCCAGGTGGTTGATGACCCGCAGCAGGGTGGACTTGCCGGAGCCGGACGGGCCGAGGATGACGGTGACCTCGCCGGGGCGGATGGTCAGGTCGATGCCGTCGAGGACGCGGTGGGCGCCGTACCACTTGTGGACGCCGGATATCTCCAGGGCGACGGGGGCCGTCTCCAGGGTGTCGGTGATGGTCATACCGCGGCCTCCCGGCGGATGCGGGCGCGCAGGTCGGTGAGGCCGGTGCGCAGTTTCTGCAGGGGGGTCGGCGGCAGCGTGCGGGTGGCGCCGCGGGCGTAGTACCGCTCCACGTAGAACTGGACGACGGAGACGACGCTGGTCAGGATCAGGTACCAGACGGTCACCACCAGGAGCAGCGGCACGATGTCCCCTGGGTAGGTGGAGCCCATGCTCTGCGCGGAGCCGAAGAGGTCGAGCAGCGAGACGTAGAAGACCAGCGAGGTGCTCTTGATCAGGCCGATCAGCTGGTTGACGTAGTTCGGGGTGATCGACCTGAGCGCCTGCGGGAACACGATCTTCCGGAACTGGTAGCCCTTGGGCAGGCCGAGTGCGGCGGCCGCCTCGTGCTGGCCCTGGTCCACGGAGAGGATGCCGCCGCGGACCACCTCGGCCGCGTAGGCGGCCTCGTTGAGGCTGAGGCCGATGACGGCGACGACCATGTCGGTGGCGAGCTTCGACTCGTCGAAGGAGAAGAAGGCGGGTCCGAAGGGGACTCCGACGCTCAACGTCTTGTACAGGGCGCTGAAGTTGTAGAGGAACAGCAGGACCACGATGAGCGGGATGGAACGCAGCGCCCACACGTAGGTCCAGCTGACCGCGCGCAGCACCGGGCTCTTCGAGAGCCGGGCCAGGGCGAGCACGATGCCGCCGAGGAGGCCCAGCACCGCACTGTAGGCGGTGACTTCGAGGGTGATGACCAGACCGTCGAGAATCGTCGGCCGCAGGAACCAGTAGCCGAAGCGGTCCCACTGGTAGAAGGGGTTGGTCACCAGTCCGTGCACGAACTGGACGGCCAGGACCAGGACGACGGCGGTGGCGATCCACCGTCCCGGCCTGCGCAGCGGCAGAACGCGCTGTGCGGCGAGGGGTTTTGACGGTTCGTCGGCAGCGGGGGGTGCCTCGGAGGCGGCGATCGTGGCGCCTGGGGGTTCACTCATGGCGGGCTCCGGCGGAGTCGGACACCCACGTGTCCCGCGGCGGGGGCCGCGCACCCTGCCGTGTTCGGGCACGGCAGGGTGCGCGGAGGCGCGCGGGGCACGGGGCTGGGCGGACGGCAACACACCGGGCAGCCGGTGTTCTGACGGGAACGCTGGGGTGCGGAGCTGCGGGCAGCCGGCGGAAGAAAGGCCTGGTCAGACCCGACAGCGGGCACAGCCCGGTGCGGTACACGCGCTACACAGGGCGCTGTTGACACGGAGCAGGTCGACGGCGCGGTCGGCGACGAGCGGGCTCGGGTACGGGCGTACGCAGCCCACGGCGCGGCTCTGGGCCGTCCTGGAAGCTGCGTACATGTCCGTCACCTGTTCACTGTCGTGCCGGCCCCCTGGGGGCCTCGCGCTTACCGAATCGTCGCTTGCCGAAACGTCGTCGGTCCGGTCGTCACCTGGGGCACCCCACCGCGATGCGAGGGTTGCCGGTCAGCAAGCCAGGGCTTGACGCTGACGCTCTTGACCGTTCTGGTCCGTAAGTAACGCAGTTGCCCGAACGAATGTCAACGCCTGTCCGACTGGCGAAACGGTTCGGGCCGCTCTCACCTGCGTGGAACGCCGGGAGCGTCCGCCGCGTGACCCGCCCAGTCCAGGATCTGGACGGCCGCGCCGGCGGCCTCCAGGCCCTGGCAACGGCCGTGGTGGCGGCGGGCGATGCCGTCGAGGTCGAGGTGAGCGCCGAAGGCCGGGTGGGCGGCCAGCCGCCGGGCGTAGGCCCACAGCACCGGGTGGCCGGCGATGGCGTGCACGGCGGCGGCGTCCAGGTGGTTGCGGTGCACGGTGTCGAGTTGCACCAGGGTCACCCACAACTCGATGTCCGCGGCCGTGAGTTGACCGCCGATCAGGAACTCCACGCCGGTCAGCCGGCGCTCCAGCCCGTCCAGGGCGGCGAGCAGCACCGCCAGCGCCTCGGGGTCGCCGCCCTCGCGGCCGGCCCGCTGTGCGGCCTGCTCGATGTCCTCGGCGCACAGCCGCTCGACGGCCTCGATCTCGGCCTCGGCACCGCACGGGTAGAGCCGGACGACGCCGTCGCCGAAGTGCCGGTCCAGATCGCGCAGGATGTCCCGGCTGTGGGTGCTGACGATACGGCCGGACCAGTCGTCGCTGAACACCGGCGCGAGCGCCGGTCCCGAGTAGCGGTGAGCGCTGGCCTCGTACAGCGGGCGCAGCGCCGGATGGCTGCCGTCGGGACAGTCCGGGACCGCGGGCAGGAAGGTGACCGGACAACAGTCGTCCAGGGCCAGCAGGCTGTGGCCGACGGCGATGCGCAGGCCGTCCGGACAGGCGGTGGAGAGGTGGAGCCGGTAGCGGCGCGGCACGGCGTAGTGGCCGCTGCGCGCGTCCCGGCCGATGCGGCCCCGGAAGGCGGGGGCGGTACGGACGGCGGGCAGGGCGGCGAGTGGAGCGATGGACATGCGTCTCCCCGGGGGCGGGCGGGCGCGCGGACGTACGCGCGGCGGAAGCGTTCGTCGGTGGGTTCAGTGGGTTCTGAGTGGTTTCGGGTGCGTCCTGGTGAGCCCTGGCGGGTGGACGCTCGGCCCGTACGGCCGGGATCGGGCGCTCAGCCTCTGCGGCCGGTGGCGCCGCACATCCGTAGCAGGTCGATGTGGCGGCGGGAGGTGAGCAGGGGGCCGACCGAGGGCGCGGGGCTCTCGCGGCGGTGTCTGCCGGTGAGCGTGCGCAGGCGACCCATCTTTCCCTACCTTTTCACTAGGATTCCCATCTGGAGTGTCGATCGGCCTCCGCCCGGCGTCAAGGGGGCGTCCACGCCTGGGACACCCGGCCCCGACTTGCCGCCTGGCGGGAGGGGCGGTGCGCTGGGTGACGGAGGCCTAGCGACAGGAGCCGGAACCGATGACCGAGCCCCCGGGTCCCGGGCCCGTGCCCGGCGCCGTGCCCGAGACCTTCGCGTTCCACTGCGGGTGGTGCGGCCACGGCTGGGAGGCCACCTTCCAGGCGGTGTTCTTCACCGACCCGATCGCCGACCCCGACCTGCAGAGCACCCTGGAGTACGTCGACGAGGCCGGCCGGGCCGTGCCGTCGCCGCTCACGGACGCGGTGTGCCCGCGCTGCGGCAGCCGGCGGGTACGGATCGCGGCGGCCGGATCATGACGCTCACCCGAATGGCACGTGCGAGTGGTCGGCCCTCACGGGCGGTGGTGGCGTGGAGGGACGTACCGCGTTCCCGAGGAGGCAGTCGCGATGAACCGTCCGTCCCGACCCGCGCGTGTTCTCGCCACGGCCCTGACGGCGGGGACCCTGTTCGCCACGGCGGCGGCCTGTTCGGGCGACGGCGGCTCCCCCGAGGCCGCGGCCGTCTCCCCCGCCGCCGAGCGCCCCGCCTCCCCGTCGGCGACCCCCGCCCTCACCGGAGCGGGCGCGCAGGCGGCGCTGATCACGCCGGCCGACATCGAGGACGACTGGCAGCTGGCCAACGACGCCGCCACCTGGCGCAACCAGATGCTGGTCGGCAAGGTCGACGTCGCCGACTTCCTCAGGGCCAAGGCCGATGCCGCCGACTGCCAGCGGCTGCTGGACAGCCTCTACTCCGACACGCTGCTGGGCCGCGCCACCGGCGCCTCCGGACTGCGCGGCTTCACCTCGGACAACTCCCGGCTGCTGTACCAGGTCGGGGACTACGGCCAGGCCGGGATGGACGCCACCATCGACTGGCTGAAGGGCCTCCCGGAGAAGTGCAACCAGTTCACGGCCACCGGTTCGGACGGCAGCCAACGGACCGTGCAGGTCGTCGAGTACAAGGAACCGCCCAAGGTGGCCGACGCGCTGGCGGCGCTCACGGTCACCGTCCAGGGCACCTCGAACGGGCAGCCCGCCACGACCACTCTGGACGTCGCGGCGCTGCGCGTCGGCGCCTCCGGGGCGGCGGTCACCAACGGCGGCCTGTCCGGCGTCGACCACGACAGCACCGCCCTGGCCGTCCAGAACGGCGCCCAGCGCCTCAAGGACGTGCTGTCCGGCAAGACCCCGGCACCGCTGCCGAGCCAGTTCGACTAGGCAGTTCCGGCCCGCTCAGTGGGGCATCGGGTCCCCGGGGTTGCTCTGGGTGGTGCCCGGCTCCCCGTTGTCGCGGTGCCATGCGACGACGAGTTCGTCACGGGTGCCGAAGCGGACCAGGTGCCGGCCGACCACACTCTCCAGGAGTTCGAGGTTCTCGGGGTCCGTCTCCACGGTGAGCAGCAGGGCGCCCTCGGCCGCGGTGAGGGTGCCGGTGCCGTTCTGGAAGACGATGCCGCCGGTACCGGTCTCTTCGTCCCAGCTGGTCTGTGAGCGGCGGGAGAGATGCGAGGCCAGCTGCTTGGCGTAGCGGGCGGGGCGGTCGGTGGGGACGCGGGCTTCGGAGCGGGCCATCTGGGACTCCCGGTGCTGCTGCGGGGGCGGGCATACGGTGACGGGCTCACGCTACGTCCGGGCGGGGGGTGCGGCGCCGTACCGGGCACCGCAAGCTTTGCCTTCCGATCGCGTCACCTGACGCCGTCAAGACCCACGAACACCATTCACTCATCCGGGTGCACATCGTCACACGATCACCCCTACGGGTGAATTTGCACATTGATCTACATGTCGGACCGAGGCTACGGTCATCGCCCGGGGCGGACTCTCTTCACCTGGGCAGGAGCGGCTGGTGACCTCAACGAATCCCACTCCAGCACCCATCAGGCTGTTACGTACGGACGATCTGCTGGATCTGGGATTCAGCTTCCCGGGGTTGCGCCTCGACGCCTCCCCGTTCGGCAGGCGAACACTCCAGCGGGCCGATCCGGCGGTCGAGGGCCGGCTGGTGGTCGACTTCGGCCCGCAGCACCTCACCGAGCAGGCGTTCTTCGAGGCCGCCCCCGGACTGCCGGCCGAGGGCGAACCGGGAGCGGGCGAACCCCACCCCACGCCGCCCGTGCTCGCACGGATCGCCGGCCGCAGCGTCCTGGTCTTCGCCGTCGGCGCACAGGACCGGATCGACTACTCCGCCACCGGGCTGCTGACCGCGATGCGCACCCTGCCGTTGCGCGTGGTCGACGCCGCGGTGGCACCGGCCGCGCCCGCCGCCACCGCGCGGCTCGCCGAGGCACTGGCGGGCCGGGGCGCCGAGCACGTCCTGCGGGCGGTCCGCGCGCTGGCCGAACTCACCGCGCGGTACGGCGAGGAGACCGCGCTGACCGCGGTGGCCGGCCCCGTCGGCGCGCCGCACCCCGCCCCGCTGCGGCCGGCGCACTCCGGCCCGCCACAGCCTCCGCACGCCGCCCCAGCGCCACCGCCGGGCCCGCAGAACCCCTTCGCCGACCCCGCCGACCCGCGCACCGGCATCGAACTGCCGTACCGCCTGCTGCTGTCACCCACCCAGGACGCGCGCTGGACGCACACCACCGCGCTCGGCCCGCCGCAGCCGCAGGAGCGCATCGCCCTCTGGCACACCCGGCTGCGGCAGGAGACGGCGCGGGTCGTGTGGACCCGGGACCCCGACTTCGTACCGGGCCGGATCAGCCTGCCCCCGGCCGGCCAGTACGAGTTCCGCATGGCGCTGGACTCCCGCGACCGCCACCAACTGGTCCACCTCACCTCGGACTTCGCGCTCACCGGCGACCGCCCGCCCGAGCCGGTGGACGTCCGGGGCCTGACCCTGTCCGGGCTCGGCGGCGGCCTGGACTCGCTCGGGCGCTGGCCGAAACCGCCCACCGGGCTGGACGTCACCCAGTGGCGGCACCGCGCGGCGCTCGGCCGGGACCACTATGTGCGGGTCATGTACGCCGGACGGCTGTGCCCCTTCGGGCACCGGGCCGAGCTGGTCAAGGTCACCGAGCGCAAGTTCGACCCCGGCCGCCCGGACCACGGCGCCTATCTCTGCCAGCGGATGTACGTCGTCGTACGCGAGCCGGTCATCGGCTACGACCGGGAGGTGCTCGGCCCCGGCAACCCGCCCCGGGACCGGCTGCACCTGCTATTCCCCTTCACCAGCGTGCAGTTGCTCACCCAGGTGACCCCGGATCTCGCCGAGCCCGTCAACCTGGACGGCATCCTGCCCGGCGAGCACGCCTTCTTCCCGGTCGCGAGCGGCAAGGACCCGGCGCGTCCCGAGGACGCCTTCCGGTTCGCCGTCAGCGCCGTGGACCGGGACGGCAGGCTGGTCGAGTTCCAGATCCCCCTGCTGTTCCTGGGGAAGACGGCACACGAGTCCCCGGACGCCGTGACCACCGTCGCCGACCACTACAACCGGCAGGACACCGGCCCCACCTCGGGCCCGCCGGACGGGACCACGACCGTCGGACGCGTGACCGCGGCCCTGCGCGGCCAGTCGGTGGCGATGGCACCGAGCACCACACCGGGCGACACCGCGCTCGAACTCGCCGAGGCCGTCTGGGGCATGGAGACCACCGGCGAACTGCTGGCCGGGGACAGCGAGGCGGCTCCCCGTTTCGTCCCCCGGCTGCGCTGGGCGCGCGCGGTGCTGCCGCAGGTGAGGTCGCTGAGCGGCTTCAGGTCCGCGCTGCCCCTGCGCTACCCGGTCCCCTACGCGAAGCACGCGTTCGAGGACGGCAACCGCGGCGAGCTGTTCGCGGAACTCGTCCTCTACACCGCGCCCATGTCCTTCCACCGCTCAGCCGACCAGTCCGGGGCGCTGGTGACGCCGAGTTTCGACGTGGCCGGCGTCTCCCGGCTGACCGGACCGGTCGCCGCGCCGCAACTGCCCCGCGCGGCGGGCGCCGACGCGTCGGACGTCCTGGAGCACGACTGGTCCGCGATCGCGGAGGGCCGCTTCGAGCCGACGGCGTTCTTCGGCCAACTGCTCGGCACCAACGCCAGGTTGTTCGGAGTCATCCCGCTGGTGAAACTGCTGGAGGCGACCGGCCTGGACAACCTCCAGGCGCCCAACTTCTTCTCCGAGACGGTCGACGCCGTCACCGGGTTCCTGGGAGACCTGCGCCGGGTGCGCGGGCTCACCGCCGCGCTGGAACGGCAGTTCCCTGACATCGCCGATCTGGTGATCAGGACGACCGACGCGGCGGCGATCTTCGCCGACACGCTGGTGGAGTTCGTCGTCGGCGCGCTCAAGGGCGACGACCAGGCACCGGGACTGGAGGACGTGGAGAACGCGTTCCACGTCTTCTCGTCGGCGCTGACCGACCTCCGCGCCGCGCTGCCTGCCGCCACGGACCCCGGCGTCCGCGCCGTCCTGGAACGGGTCCAGCAGCAGGTGGCGACCTGGGACGACACGGTCGGCGGCGCCCTGGCCCTCAAGGACGCGGTCCAGCCCGCCGCCCGGGGCGCCAAGCTGGCCGAGGTGGTGAACGCCCGGATGGAATGGGCGCCCGACCTCAAGGACTGGCCGGACCCCCCGCACACCCTGTTCCGGCTGTCCGACGGGCGGGCCGCCGGACACCTCACCCTCGTGGTGGACCGGCGCGGCGCGCTGAGCGAGGGCGTCCCGCAGGGCGCCGACGTGACCTGCACGCTGTCCGACTTCGATCTGCTCCTGGTGCCGGGTGTGCTCCAGGGCCTGGAACTCCACTTCGAGCTGATCCGTTTCACCATGCGGATCGGCAAGAAGCCGGACATCGAGGTGAAGTTCGGGCACGTCCGGTTCGTCAACGAGCTGTCCTTCGTGGAGACCCTGCGGCAGCTGATCCCGCTGGACGGCTTCAGCGATCCGCCGGCCGTCGAGGTGACCGCCTCGGGCATCACGGCGAACTACTCGATGCCGCTGCCGAACCTGGCCGTCGGCGTGTTCAGCCTGGAGAACATCGCGCTCAGCGCCTCCCTCCAGGTGCCGTTCCTCGGCAGCGCCCTGGAGGTCGGCTTCGCCTTCTGCCGCCGGGAGGCGCCGTTCCGGCTGACCGTGTCCATGCTGGGCGGCGGCGGGTACTTCGGCATCGTGCTCTCCGCCCAGGAGATCACGGTGCTGGAGGCGGCCCTGGAGTTCGGCGCCGCGGTGTCCATGAACTTCGGGGTGGCCAGCGGAAGCCTCTCGGTGATGGCCGGGGTGTACTTCCGGCTGGACACCGCGAAGGGCGTGAAACTGGTCGGCTATCTGCGGGCCCGCGGCGAGGTCGACGTGCTCGGCCTGGTCTCCGCCTCGATCGAGCTGTATCTGGAGCTCGGCTACAGCGACGGCTACGCGATCGGCCGGGCCACCCTGTCGATCAGCATCGAGATCGGGTTCTTCTCCGAGTCGGTGGAGATCACCTGCGAGAAGCGGTTCGCCGGCTCGGGCACGGCTCCCGCGCCCCTGGCCGCGGCGTCGGGGCACAGAGCGGCCACCGATCCCCCGCCGGTCGTCCCGCCCTCGTTCGCCGACCTGATGTCCGTCTACCCCGACCCGGTGACCGGAGCGGAGCGGGACCCCGTGTCCGAGTACTGCACCGCCTTCGCGGAGGTGACCCCGTGACCGCTCAACGCGCCCTGCGCTGGACCGTGCTCCCCGACGGCATCACCGGCCAGGACCCGGCCGGGCACGACGTCCTGCGGGTCTCCGTCCTGGTCACCCCGCTGCTCACCGGATCCGCACGGCTCGGTGACTACGAGGGGATGCCCGACTGGCCGACGGCACTGCACGGCCTCCTCGGCCACCTGTCCCTCGACTTCTACGGCAGTCCGGGCGGCCCGGTGATCGCCACGGCCGGCTCCGTCACCCCCGCCGACCGGTTCCCGCCCGCGGACAGCGGGGCCTGGACCGCGCTGTTCCGCGACAGCACACCGGTACGGCCGCCGGGGCAGAAGACCGCCACGGCCGCCGGGCCGGTCCAGCGGACCCTCCGCTCCTATCCGGCGGCCGCGGTGCACACCGAGGTCACCGGCCTGTACCGGGAGGTCGCGGTCGCCACCACCGCCCAGCGCCTGCGCCTGGAGGCCGCCGCACAGGAGCTGAGCGAGTGCGGCCCGCCGGACCCGGACCTCGACCAGGGCTGGAAGTTCCCCGCACCCGGCGCGGTCCTGGACCTGATCGGACCTGGGGTGAAGGACTTCGCGCCCGACCCCGGCGAGGCCTACCGCACCCTCGACACCCTGCTCGGCACCGGGAGCGCCGAGGCGGCCGCCGACCCGTCGCCGTACACCCCGCGCGTCATGCGGCGCACCGGCAACCCGGACTACGAGGCGCGGGCCAGGACCTTCGCGTTCGCCGAGGCCCACCGCTTCTTCGACCGCACGCCGGCCTCGGCGGCGCGGACGGCCGCTCCGCAACCCGAACCGGAGCCGCACCGCGTCGACTTCCACGAGGCGTGCACCCTGCTCGCCGACTACCCCGAGCTGCAGCGCAGGTTCGGACTGGTCGTCGACCTGGTCTTCACCGCACCGCCCGGACTGGCCGACGAGGGCGCGGTCCAGGTCTCCTTCGCCGGTCACCCCGACCAGGACCGGCTGCACGCCCCCGGACTACGCCCGGCGACCAGGCTGCGCTACCGGGCGGGGAGCCGGTTCGATCCCCTGTCCGCCGACGAGGGCGTCCTGCGCGGCCGGATGCTCGACCTCGGCTCCGACGCCTTCCGGGTCACCGACCTCGACGTGGACGGCGCGGCACTCAAGCACGTCGACTACGCCCGGGCGGTCGACGCCCTGGACCAGGGCCCGCTCGACGACACGGCCCCGGCCCGCAAACAGCTGGGCACCGGCACCCCGGCGGCGCGCGGCAGCGGGCTCACCGTGCTGTGCGCCGACGGCGACCACCGGCTGGCGGCCCGGATCGGCGCCGACGGCGAGCGCACCGCGGGCGCCGCCGACCCCGTCCTGCACGCCGAGGACCTGGTGCGCGGCTACCGGGTGGACGTCGGTGTCGCCGACGCGACCGGAGAGGTGCACAGCTGGCACTCCCTGTGCCGGCGCCAGGGCACCTACACCGTCCGCCGCCCCGGTGAGGCGCCCGTGCCGCTCACCGTGCGCCCCGACGAGGGCCAGGTGAAGACCAGCGCGGTGACCAGGCAGTCGCCCGGGGCCGACGAACTCTACGGTCACCAGGCGCTGTTCGGCTGGGAGGGCTGGAGCCTGGTCGCCGCGCGCCCGGGCAGGACCATCGGCCTCCGGAACCAGCCGGAGGCGGTGGCGCCCGAGGTCTCCCCGGACGTACCGCTGGAGACCCGGTTCACCGCCCAGCCCGGCAGCCTGCCCGCGCTGCGCTACGGCCGGACCTACCGGCTGCGGGCGCGCGCCGTCGACCTGGCCGGCAACGGCCTCGACCACACCGCCGAGATCCCCGAGGAGCTCGCCTCCCCGGCGGTCACCTACCGGCGCTGGGAGCCGGTGCCGCAGCCGGTGGTCGTACCGTCGAAGCCCTTCAACGAAGGTGAGTCGGCGGAGCAGCTGGTCATCAGGAGCACCGTCGAGGACGACGGCACGGAGATCTCCGCGCTGTCGTACAGCGTGCGGCGCTCGGACGTCCCGGACCATGGCACCGACACCGGCATCGACCACCTGGACCGCAGTTACGGCTACCGCGACGAGCGGCACATCGCGCCGCCCAAGTGCGCGCTGCGGATGGCCGAGGAACACGGCTGCTACGACCCGGCGTTCGGCCCGGACGTCACCGAGGAGGTGCGCCGGCGCTACTTCGCCTCCGCCGCCCGGGAGTCCGGGTCGTTCCTGGACACCGTGGTCAGCGACCCCGAGGACCCCGACTCCAGCACCGACCTGCTGCGGTTCGGCGAGATCCGGGTGGCCAAGCACAGCGTCCGGGACACCGAGCCGCTCACCGAGTTGCCGCTGGCCCACCGGGGCGCGGGCCTGAAGACCGGCGAGTTCGTGATCCACGACCGCGATCAGCTGCTGCTGCCCTATCTGCCGGACCCGCTCGCCCGCGGTGTCTGTCTGCGCGGTCTGCCGGGCACCACCGGCGACTACTTCTTCCCGTTCACCGGCCCCTGGCCGCAGGCCAGGCCGTTCGTGCTGCGCATCGAGGAGGGCGACGACGAGCCGCGGCCCGAGGACAACCCGCTGTGGCGCCGGCTGACCGTGTACCTCACCAAGGGCGAGACCGCCCGCGTCTACCTCAGCTGCTACCTCGACCCCGCCGACCTGCCGCTGCTCAACCAGTGGACCCTGCTGACCCGTTCCGAGTACTGGGCGGGGCTCCGCCAGCCCGACCGGGACCTGGTCGCGCGGCTCAGCGCGGCGGGCGAGAACTGGCTGCTCACCCCGTGGGTGCGGCTGGACCTGGTGCACGCGGTGGAGAAGCCGCTGCGGCCGCCGGAGCTGGACCGCCCGCGCGTCGACCGGGGTCCGGAAGAGACGTCCGCGCTGCTGGAGAGCACCCTGCTGGTGCATGTGGAGAGCACCGCCACCGTGGCCGTGGAGGGCACCTGGAGCGAGTGGGTCGACGACGTCACCCAGGCGGGCCCGCAGCGCTTCACCCACCTCGCCCACCTGGAGGACACCACGATCCCGGCGGACGCCGACTTCGGATACGCCTCCGTCTCCCACGAGTTCGGCGACACCCGGCACCGGAACCTCACCTACACGCCGACCGCGACGACCCGGTTCCGCGAGTACTTCCACCCGACCATCACCGACGACCCGAAACTCGTCACCCGGACCGGCCCGGGCGTCGCGGTGCCCGTGCCCAGCTCACGGCGCCCCGAGCCGCCCGACGTCAGCCACCTGGTGCCCACGTTCCGCTGGTCCACCGCGGTCGACCGGGACACCCGTACGATGACCCGGACCCGGCACCTCGCGGGCCTGCGGCTCTACCTGAACCGCCCGTGGTACTCCTCCGGCGACGACGAACTCCTCGCCGTACTCCTGGATCCGGCCGGCGTGCTGCCCGACGAGTACGCCACCCGCTGGGGCATCGACCCGGTGTGGGCGGACACCACGCCCCTCCCACCGCCCTCGACCGCCACCTTCCCGAACCCCACCGCCACGGCCACCGGCCTGCCGCTCGCCGAATCCACCGGCGCCACCCCGCCGACCGTGTCCGTCGCCGCGTACACGCCGCTGTACGACACCGACCGCCGCCTCTGGTACGTCGACATCGACGTGGACCTGGCCGCGGCCGCGGCCACCGCCTACTTCCCGTTCCTGCGGCCGGTCGTCGCCCGCTACCAGCCCTTCGCCCTGCCGGGTCTCGAGCTGTCGAAGGCGGTGGTCGCCGAGTTCGGCCAGCTGCCGCCGCCCCGGACCGTCACCGCCACCACGGTCGACAACCGTGCGCGGCTGCGCCTGTCCGGCCCGACCACCTGGAACGACGTCGGCCGGCGGATCGGCACGGGGCCGGCCGCCGTGGCCGGGAGCCGACGGGTCCGGGCCACCCTGCAGAGGCTGACCGCCGGCGACGAGCTCGACTGGGCGCCGGTGGGCGACCCGGTCGAGCTCACCTGCCGGGCCGACGGCGCCGGCTTCGCTTGGTCGGTCGACTTCCCCGACCGGCCCACCGAACTGCTCGTCCGCTACCGGTTCCTGGTCGAGGAACACGAGCTCCACCAGTGCGACCCGGACACCGCGACCGAGACCGTGACCGTGGGCGGCACGCCCGTCCCGGTGGCCCGTCGGCTGGTGCACGCCGACTATGTGCCCGCCAGGCGCGGTCTGCTCGGCGGCATCGTCATCGACATCGAGCTGTGAGGCGGCCCATGCGCACGCGGACAGTCACCGGTTACGCCGTCGCCCTTGCCGCCGTGGGCTGTCTCAGCCTGGTGCCGTCGGCGCTCGACACCCCACGCCCGCTGGCCGATCCGGCGCCGTACGGCCGGGCCAATGACGTGCAACCGCACTTCGGCGGCGCCGCCCTCTCCGTCTTCCCGACCGCGCAGGAGAGCGACTACCACTGCACCTCCGGATTCGCCGTGCAGTTCAACGCCGACCCCAGGAAGAAGGGCATGGTGACCGCCGGGCACTGCTTCAAGAAGGACATCGATCTCGGCTCCGGCCACGATCGGTCCGGCGGCGACATCGACTTCGGCACGGTCACGGTCGTGAAATTCGACGCGGGTGTTCCCGACGGACGACACGACATGGAGCTGATCACCGGTGTGCGCGGGCAGTCCGGACCGCAGACGTACGCGGCCACGATCTGGGTCGATCCCCAGGTCCCGAGCGCGGTCCGGGTGGTCGGCAAGGGCTCCGTCGCGCAGGGCGACATGGTCTGCTACAGCGGGATGGTCACCAAGGCGAACTGCGGATTCGAGGTCCGGACCCCGGATCACGGCACGTTGTGCAGCACGGATCCGGGGCACACCGACGACTGCACGACCGGCCTCGCCGCCGCCACCAAGCCTGTCTCGTCCGGCCCCCTGGAGGGTGACTCCGGCTCGCCGGTGTACCGGCTCGACGACAAGGGCAACGCCGTCCTTCTCGGCATGCTCGTCGGCGGAGGTCCCACCGAGGAACAGCCCCGGCACAAGGACGCGGTGATGTACTTCCACACGCTCCGCCAGATCGAGTCGGCCGACGGCCTCGGCGTCACCGCGCTCACGCAGAAGCCGTAGCCGCGTCACCTCGGGGAACGTCAGCCGCTCACCGGTCCACGGGCCGTCCGCGCCGCCTTCGCGAGGTCCAGGTCCGTGGTCTCCGGGGCCAGGAACTGGGAGACCAGACCGCCGAGCGCGAGCACCCCGGCTCCGACGAGCAGGACGAACTCCACTCCGAACCGGTCGAGGCCCATCGGCAGCAGGAAGGTGCCGACGGCCGCGCCGACCCTGCTCATCGCGGTGGCGAAGCCGACGCCGGTGGCGCGCAGCGAGGTGGGGAACACCTCCAGCGGGTAGACCGCGGTGAGCGCGCTGGAGGCCGCGTTGAGGAAGATGAAGAAGAGGAAACCGCCCACGATGACGGGTGTCGAGTGCGGCCACACCGCGACCAGGGCCAGACAGGCCGCGGTGATCCAGAACGGCGGGATCAGCAGCCTGCGGCGGCCGATGCGGTCCACGACCAGGCAGCCGGCCGTGACCCCGGCGACCGCGGTGAACGAGTAGACGAGCAGCGCCGCGACCGCGTTGTCACCCATGTGGAGGGCGTCGAAGACCTGCGTCCAGAACGTGCCGATGGCGAAGTACGGCAGCACCAGGGCCGCCCAGAAGACGCTCGCGAACACCGTGCTGCGCAGGTGGTCCTTGCTGAACAGCGCCCAGAACCCGGCCTGTCCGGTCGCGCCCCGCTCGTCGAGTTCCGCGTCGACGTCGATCTCGATGCCGTACCTCTCGATCAGCGCCTCGGCCTCCTCCCGGCGCCCCTTGCTCAGCAGCCAGCGGGCCGACTCCGGGATGCCGCCGCGCAACGACACGCACACCACGGCGATGACCGCGCTGCTGGCCAGGGACCAGCGCCAGCCGCCGTCGACGTCCGCGAACAGGGCGCCGACGACCGTGGCGAGCGCGTAGCCGACGTACCAGCTGATCTCCAGGCTGGCCAGCAGCCGGCCGCGTCCCTGTCTGGGGGCGTACTCGGAGAGCAGCGGGGCGCCGATGGCGTACTCGCCGCCGATCGCCACGCCCATCAGCAGCCGGATGAGGAAGAGTTGCAGCCCGTCGGTGACGAAGAACTGGAGCGCCGAGCCGACCAGGAAGATCAGCATGTCGGCGAGGAACACCGGGCGGCGGCCGAAGCGGTCGGCGAGGCGGCCGAAGAGCGGGCCGCCGACGAAGATGCCGATCAGCGGGGAGGCCCCGACCAGGCCCTCCATGAGGGTGGAGAGGTGCAGATCGGCGGTGAGGGCGGTCATCGCCATGCCGATGCCGCCGATGATGTAGCCGTCGATGCCCTCGCCTATCTGGGTGGCGAGTTTCAGCTTCGTGTGCAGGCGGCGGCGTTCGCGGGCGCGGTCGGCGGGCACTTCCGGGGTGCCGGGCGGTTGCTGGGTCGCAGGCGTCATTGCCATGAGCGGTCCTTGGGGTGAGCGGGTGCGGGGACGGGGACGGGCAAGGGTTCAGAGGTTGTTGAGGTTCAGAGGGGCCAGTCGAGGGCGATGTACTGCGTCTCCAGGAAGGCCTCGATGCCCTCGCGGCCGCCCTCCCGGCCGAGGCCGGACTGCTTGACGCCGCCGAAGGGCGCCGCAGGGTCGGAGAGCAGGCCGCGGTTGACGCCGACCATGCCGGCCTCCAGGCGTTCGGCGAGGCGCAGGGCGCGGCCGACGTCACGGGAGTAGACGTACGACGCCAGGCCGTGGACGGTGGCGTTGGCGCGGGCCAGCATCTCGTCCTCGTCGGTGAAGGTGGTGAGCGGCGCGACGGGGCCGAAGACCTCCTCGTGCAGGATGCGGGCGTCGTCGGGGACGTCGACGAGGACGGTCGCGGGGTGGAAGTGGCCGGGTCCGTCGGGCACTTCGCCCTGTGCCGCGATGCGCGCGCCGCGCGCCAGGGCGTCGGCGACCAGGTCGCGGATCTTGTCCACGGCCGGCTGGTTGATCATCGGGCCGAGGGTGACGCCCTCCGCCAGACCGGATCCGGCGCGCACGGCGACCATGGCGGCACCGAACTTCTCGGTGAACTCCGCTGCGACGTCGGCGTGGACGTAGAAGCGGTTGGCGGCGATGCAGACCTCGCCGCCGCCGCGCATCTTGGCGTCCATCGCGCCCCGTACGGCGGCGTCGATGTCGGCGTCGGCGCAGACCACGAAGGGGGCGTTGCCGCCCAGTTCCATGGTCACGTTGACGACGTTGGCGGCGGCCTGCTCCAGGAGGAGTCTGCCAGTGGCGGTGGAGCCGGTGAAGGAGAACTTGCGGACCCGTTCGTCGCCGAGCCAGGCGGAGCCGACCTCGGCGGCGCGGTCGGTGGGCAGCACGTTCAACAGGCCTTCGGGCAGGCCGGCTTCGGTGAGCAGCGCGGCCACCGCCAGGGCGGTGAGCGGGGTCTCCGGGGCGGGCTTGAGCAGCACCGGGCAGCCGGCCGCGAGCGCCGGGGCGATCTTGCGGGTGGCCATGGCGGCCGGGAAGTTCCAGGGGGTCACGAACGCGGTGACGCCGACGGGGTGTCTGCGCACGACGTGCCGGTAGCCGCCGGCCGGGGCATCGCCGAAGGAGGAGTCGATCCGGACCGCCTCCTCGGCGAACCAGCGGAAGAACTCGGCGGCGTACCCGACCTCGGCCGCCGCGTCCCGGTAGGCCTTGCCGTTCTCCAGCACGATGAGCCGGGCGAGGGCGTCGGTGTGCTCGCGCATCAGCTCGAACGTGTCGTGCAGGATCTCCGAACGGCGCCGGGGCGGTGTCGCACGCCAGCCGGCCGCGGCCGACTCCGCGGCCTCGATCGCCGCGCGGGCGTCCTCCTCGCCCGCCGCGGAGACATCGCGGATCAGGTCGCCGGTGGCCGGGTCGTACACGGGGTAGGTGCGTCCGTCGGCGGCCTGGAGCCAGCGGCCGCCGAGGAACACATCGCCCTCCGCGTACGGCGCCTTGGCCAGGAGGTCGATGCCGGCGAGGTTCATGAGCTGCTCTTTTCTCCGTTCCGGACGAGGCTCGTCCGATGGGCGGTGAATTTACGAGCGCGTCATGGGGCCGACAAGGCAACCTCTGCGGATCGCAACGGGGGTTGCTGTGAGGGCAACTCGCCGATCATGCGGAGAGTCCGCGGGAGCACCGCCGTCAGGTGAGCCGGGTCCGCGCCAGCGGGGCGCGCCGGGGCTCCCAGCCCAGCAGCGCGGACACCCGGGTCGCGGCCCTTGCCGTGGTGCGCCCCGCCTCGTCGAGCCGGTCGCCGAACCGGGACTTGGGGGCGGAGATGTTGATGGCGGCGACGACCCGGCCCCGGAAGTCCCGGATGGGCGCCGACACCCCGACCAGCCCCTCCTCGAACTCCTCGCTGACCCGCGCGTAGCCCTGCCGCCGGGCGTCCTGGATGAGCGCCCACAGATCCTGTACCGGCATCTCGCCGCTGGTGCCGAAGCGGACGTACAGCTCGTCCGGGGTCGCGTCGGCGAGCAGCACGCGCCCCGCCGACAGCCGCCAGGCGGGCACCCCGCGCCCTTCCCAGCCGTGCACGCGGAAGGAGTGCCCCGAGACGGACAGCAGGGTGAGGACGTCACGGTCGCTGAGGACGCACAGGTGGCTGGTCTCCTCCAGGTCGGCCGACAGCGCGTGCATGACCGGCTCGGCCACCCGCACCAGCCGGCTCTCGGAGGTGCGGGCGACCAGGGAGAAGAGCCGCCAGCCGATGCGGTACTCCAGGGAGTCGGGGTCGCGCTCGACGATGCCTTCGGCGGCCAGCGCCTTCAGGGCCCGGGAGATCTGGGTCTTCTCCCGGCCCACCAGCTGGGCGAGGCGTACGACGCCGAGGCCGCCGGCGTTCTGGGCCTCGTCGGAGGCGAGCGCTTCGAGGAGGTCGATGTCGCGGCGCAGGCCGTGGCCGCGGGAAGCCGCGGTGGAGTCGGTCACGGAGTCATCGTAGGCACGGATACCGACAGCGGAACCCCAGGTCAGAGGGGAAGTTGTCAGCAGAGCAACCGGCATTTCGATTCCCGCCGGCGCCTTGCGAGGGGGTGGCCGCCGACCTAGATTCGCCGCATCGGGCCGAATGAACTGCGCCGAATACGAGGTTCGTCCTTGTACGGGGTTCGTCCTTCTGCGCCCGGTGAATCACGCTTCCCAGGCCCAGGAGATCCGATGCCCACGCCGGTTTCCCCCACCCGCCCGCCCGGTTTCGCGGCGACCGCGCTGATCGGCGAGTCGTTCGCCGGCGACGGCGTCGACGCCGCGCACACGAACATCGTGATCGGACGCAAGGGCGGTCCCGTCGAGACGGCGTGGGCCACGGCGCTGGCCACCCCGAGCGCCGGGCACGTCCCGTTCCTCACGGTCGTCCGGCCGTCGGTGCCGGTGAAGCCGCTGACCCTGTTCGTGACCAAGGCCGCCGCCGCGGGCGAGCTGCACGAGCGGGCGACCTGGGGTTCCGCCCAGGCCGGCCTCGCGCAGGGGGTCGCGGACGCGGTCGAGGAGGGGCTGATCCCGGCGGCGGAGGCGGACGATCTGCTGATCATCGCCGCGGTGTGGGTCAACCCGGCCGTCGGCGACCTGGACATCTCCTTCCGCAACCAGCGCGCCGCCGCGTACGGCGCGGTCCGGGCCGCCGTGACCGGCACGCCGACCGTGTCCGACGTGCTGGCGGCCGCCAAGGAGGGCCCGGCCAACCCGTTCTACACGCCGACCGCCGAGGTGCTCGCCCGATGAAGATCACCGACATCGTCCTGGACCGGCTGCGGCTGGAGCTGGACCCGCCGTTCCGCGCCGCCTGGGACCCGGAGCCGCGCCGCGCCTTCGACGCGACGATCGTGCGCGTCCACACCGACGAGGGGATCACCGGCATCGGTTCCGGCGATCTCATGGACGGCTTCGAGACGTACAAGCACCTGTTCGTCGGCGAGGACCCGCTCGACATCACCCGGCATGTGCGGGCGATCGAGACCGCCAACTTCCACGGCGCCCACTACTGGCCGCTGGAGGCCGCGCTGTGGGACGTCATCGGCAAGGTGCACGGCCGCCCGGTGTCGGAGCTCTTCGGCAACGCGGCGGAGAAGCTGCCCGCCTACGCTTCCTCCGGCGAGCTGAAATCCCCCGAGGAGCGCGTCGAGACCGCTCTGAAGGTGCGCGAGGCCGGTTTCCGCGCCATGAAGATCCGCATCGACCGCAACCGCATCGACGAGGGCATCGCGGCGGTCCGTGCCGTCCGCGAGGAACTCGGACCCGGCTTCGAGATCATGGTCGACCTCAACCAGTCCTGGCGGATGGCCGGCGACACCGCGAACGCCTCCGACCTCGCCAGGACCCGCAAGACCGTCGCCCGGCTCGCCGAACTCGACGTGTTCTGGGTGGAGGAGCCGCTGCCGTACGCGGACCTCAACGGCTTCAGGCAACTGCGCGCCGAGAACCCGGGGGTGCGGATCGCCGCCGGCGAGATGCACCACTCCCCCACCGAGCTGTTGCGTTACCTCGAAGCGGACGCCCTCGACATCTACCAGATGGACGTGGTGCTGGCGATCGGCATGCACCGCGCCCGCACCCTGGCCGAACTGGCCCAGCTGAAGCACCGTCAGTTCACCCCGCACAGCTGGACCAACGGCATCGGCGTGCTCGCCAACCTCCACGTGGCGGCGGGCGTCGGCGGCGGCCCGTTCTTCGAGTTCCCGTACGACCCGCCCGGCTGGACCCCCGAGCGCCGCGACTTCATGCTCGCCGAGCCGGTGCGGGTGAACGCCGACGGCGACCTGGAGGTCCCGGACCTGCCCGGTCTCGGCGTCGAGCTGGACGAGGACGCGATCGACCGCTGGAGGATCAAGTGACGTACACCATCGGCGAGTTGCTGGCCCGCTCGTACGACGACTGGCTGGCCGCGGCGGACAAGCTCGTCTTCGAGACACGCCTGTTCATCGACGGCGGCTGCACCGACGCCACCTCCGGCGACTCCTTCACCAGTGTCTCGCCGCGCGACGGCGCGGTGCTGGCCCAGGTGCAGGCGGCGGGGGCCGAGGACGTCGACCGGGCGGTACGGTCCGCCCGGACCGCCTTCGAGGACGGCCGCTGGCGTGGCCTCGCGCCGAAGGAACGCAAGCGGATCCTGCTGCGCTGGGCCGGGCTGATCCTCGCGAACGCCGAGGAACTGGCCCTCCTCGACACCCTGGAGATGGGCAAGCCCATCACCGAGTCGGTGCGCATCGACGTGGCCAAGGCGGCGGAGACCATCGCCTGGTACGCCGAGACGATCGACAAGACGTACGACGAGGTGGCCCCGACCCCCGGCGACGCGCTGGCACTGATCACCCGCGAGCCGCTGGGCGTGGTCGGCGCGGTCGTGCCGTGGAACTACGCGCTGCTGATCGCCAGTTGGAAGCTGGCCCCGGCGCTCGCCACCGGCAACAGCGTGGTCCTCAAGCCCGCCGAGCAGACCTCGCTCGCCGCGCTCCGGCTGGCGGCGCTGGCCACCGAGGCGGGGCTGCCCGACGGCGTGCTCAACGTGGTCCCCGGTCGCGGCGAGGTCGCCGGTCAGGCCCTCGGCCGCCACCCGGACGTCGACAAGATCGCCTTCACCGGCTCGGCCGAGGTCGCCCGCCTCTTCCAGGTGTACGCGGGCGAGTCCAACGGCAAGCAGGTCGCCGTGGAGGCCGGCGGCAAGTCGCCCCAACTGGTCCTGGCCGACGCCGACATCGAGGCCGCCGCGTCCGCCGTGGCGTGGGGGATCTTCTACAACGCGGGGCAGACCTGCAACGCCGGTTCCCGGGTCGTCGTGCACGCCTCGGTCAAGGACCGGCTCCTGGAGGCCGTACGGCGGATCACCGTCGAGACATTCCGCGTCGGCGACCCGCTCGACCCGGCCACCGTCATGGGACCCGTCGTGGACGAGGCCCAACTCGCCAAGGTCCTCGGCTACATCGAGCGCGGCAGGTCGGACGGGGCGCGGGTGCTGCTGGGCGGCGGGCGCACCCTCGCCGGCACCGGCGGGAGCTTCGTCGAGCCGACCGTGCTCGACGGCGTGGCGAACACCTCCGTCGTGGGCCAGGAGGAGATCTTCGGCCCGGTGCTCGCCGTCGTGTCGTACGACGGTGACGTCGACGAGGGCGTACGGCTGGCGAACGAGAGCGACTTCGGGCTGGTCGCCGCCGTCTGGACCCGGGACGTGACGGTCGCCCACCGCACCGCGAAGCGGCTGCGGGCCGGCACGGTCTGGGTCAACACCTTCGACGCGAGTGACGTCATCACCCCGTTCGGCGGCTTCAAGGCCACCGGCGCGGGACGCGACAAGTCCCTGCACGCGCTGGACGCGTACACGGCCCTCAAGACCACCTGGATCAACCTGGCCTGAACGGCCCCTCCCCGTACTTCACCATCACCTAGCGAGGACAACGATGAGGATCGGTTTCATCGGCCTGGGCAACATGGGACGCCACATGGCCCGCCACCTGATCCAGGCGGGACACCCGGTCACCGTGCACGACAGTCGGCCCGGGGCCGCCGCCGAACACCTGGCGCTCGGCGCCCGCTGGGCCGACACCCCGGCCCAGTGCGTGGCCGGCGCCGAACTGCTGATCACCATGCTGCCCAACCCGCGTGTCGTGGAGGAGGTGCTGCTGCGCGGCGGGGCCGCCGAGGCGCTGCCCGAGGGCGCCCTGTGGATCGACATGTCGACCTCCACCCCGGCCGTCGCGGACCGGATCGCCGCCGACGTCCTGGACCGGCGCGGGGTACGCCGTCTGGACGCCCCCGTCAGCGGGATGGCGCGCGGCGCCGAGGCCGGGCGGCTGCAGATATTCGTGGGCGGGGAGGCGGACGACTTCCGGAGGTGCCTGCCGGTCTTCGAGGCCATGGGCGACCCCGACAAGGTGCTGCACGTGGGCCCGCTGGGGGCCGGCTACACGGTCAAGCTGATGATCAACCTGCTGTGGTTCACCCACCTCGTCGCCACCTCCGAGGTGCTGGCCATGGGCACCAAGGCGGGCGTCGACCTGGGCGTGCTGCGCAGTTCGCTGCTGGCCAGCCCGGCCGCCTCGCACTTCCTGGCGCAGGACCTGCTGTCCGTGCTGGTCGACGGCGACTACGACGACTCGTTCGCCATGGTCCTCGCCTGCAAGGACCTCGGCCTCGCCGTGGACCTCGGCCGCGACCTGGGCGTCGCCACGGAGCTGTCCGCGCTCGTGGAGCAGATCTACCGCCGCTCCAAGGCACAACACGGCGACCTGGCCGGGGAGATGAGCCCGGTCCGGCTCTACGAGGCCCTGGCCGGCCGGGAGTTCCGGCTCCCCCGTCCGGAGGAGGCCCTGCTGAGCACCCCCGCCTGAGCAGCCCCCCTTCTCCCCTTCCCCCGCGTCCCCAGGAGCTGTACGCCATGGGCGAGTCCCTCACCAGCCAGCTGACCGTCGACCCCACCTGCCGTATCGAGTTCGGCCCCGGCCGCCTCTCGCATCTCCCGGACCTGGTCTCCTCCCTCGGCATGAGCCGCGCGTTCGTGGTCACCGACCGCGGGCTGCGGGCCGCCGGGATCGCCGGCCAGGTGCTCAAGGTGCTGGACGCGGCGGGCGTCGAGCACGGGGTGTACGACGGGGTCGGCGCCAACCCCTCCACCGGCAACGTCGACGAAGGCGCCGCCCGGGCGCGGGAGTTCGGCCCGGCGGTGGTCGTCGCCCTCGGCGGGGGCTCGGTCCTCGACGCGGCCAAGGGCATCTCGCTCCTGGTCGGCAACGCGGACGCGGCGGCGGCCGACGCGGACGCGCTGTGGGAGGCGCTGGACGGGCTGCCGCTGATCGCGATCCCGACCACCTCGGGCACGGGTGCGGAGACCAACGGCTTCGGCGTCATCGAGGACACCGCCGCGCGCCGCAAGGTGTACCTCGGCCATCCCTCGGTGAAGCCGCGGATCGCGCTGCTCGACCCGGAGCTGACGCTCGGCCTGCCCGCCCGGATCACGGCGGCCACCGGCATCGACGCCCTCGTGCACGGCATCGAGTCGCTGGCCTCGCGGGGCGCGAACCCGGTCTCGGCGGCGTACGCGACGCAGGCGGTGGCGATGGTCGGCCGATGGCTGCCCGTCGCCCACGCCGACGGCGCGGACCTGGAAGCCCGGGCGGGGCTGATGCTCGGCGCCCACCTGGCGGGCCAGGCCCTGACCATCTCCGGGCTCGGTCTCGTCCACGGCATCGGGCACGCCCTGACCGCCCACACCGGCACCCCGCACGGGGTCGCGCTCGCCGCCGTCCTGGAGGAGGTCCTGGAGTTCAGCGCTCCGGCCGCCCAGGAGGCGTACGAGCAGGCCGGCCGCGCGCTCCGCCTCGCCCCGCCCGCCGACGGCGACTGGGCCCGCGCCATGATCGACGCCGTCCGCGAGATCTCCGGCGCGCTCGGCATCAAGCAGCCCCTGCGCGACCTGGGCGCCCGCCCGGACCTGCTGCGCCCCGTCGCCGCGGGCGCCCTCGCGGACGCGGTCACCCGCAACACGCCCCGGCAGCCCACCGAGGAGCAGATCCTCGGGATCCTGGAAGCGGTGTACTAGGAGCAGGAGCCATCACCGCTCGTCCCGAGAAGGACGTGCGCTGGTCCGCCCGGTGATCCGATGGGAACTACGGTCTGGCGATCTCCTGCCGGAGCTGGTGGGTGAAACGACGCAGGAGGTCCAACGTCTCCCGGAACTCGGCCCGGCGGTCGTCCCTGCCGTCGGTGGGCCGGGTGCGCCAGACCCGACGCGCGAGAGCATCGGCGAGATCGACGGTGTCGCCGGCGCAGAGCAGGTAGAGGGCCGAGCGTGCCTCCTGCATCCGGTCCGCCAACTCGTTGGCTCCGGGACCGTCGTCACTCAGCTGGGTCTCCTTCAGGTGGTCCAGCCGCTGAACCACGGCCGTGTTGAAGCCGATCCCGGCCTTGAGCTTCTGGTCGACGTTCCCGTTGGCGACCCCGTGAACAAGCCGGAGGAATACCGCGTCCCGCCGGACCGCCCCGGTCCGGAGCCTCCGCACGATCCGGTCGAGTCCGTGCGGTCGTTCAACCGCTTCCTTCCCCGCGCCGGCTCGGGCAGCTGCGGCCGGACGGACTCCCGCTCGGCGTCGGACAGTTCGTGGCGACGTACCACCTGACCGTGATCTCTCACTCGGGGTCATTTGAAGACGCCGCCTAGCAATCCGCCTCGGCGCAAAGGCCGTACCCCGCGTTCGCCACGACCATGGTGTAAAGCCCTCCCTTCTCCTTGGCTGCGGGGATGGTCACCGGATCGGCCTGCCAGCGCCCGTCGACCCACTCCAGCGGGAAAGCGTGGCGTTCCGTGTCGCCCAGCCGGAGCAGTATTTCGACGGAGGTGCGGTCGCGGTTCATCTTTCCGACCGACGTGGTGACAAGGAGGACCATGTCGCGGGCACCCTCGTGAGTTCGAAAACTCCGGCGCATGGTCGTCGCGCAGTCCTTCGAAGCCGGGTCGGCGAGCACACACCACACTCTGCTGGCGCCCTGGAATTCGGCGTTCTGGATCTGCAAGGCGGTCGCATAGGCACCTGCCGGACCTGGGCGTTGGGTCGCCGAGAAGTCCAGGTCAGGACTTGAAATCGGCATCCGCTCGTAGGGGCGGGGCGAAAAGCCCGGCGAATCACGCGGCGCCGAGGCCTGCTGGTGTGCGGTATATCCCTCGTGGGTCACCCAGAGAATACTGAGGAGACTGGCCGCGATCGCCATCATGGAGATCAGATGACGGCGCGGCCCGTACCGACTTTCCGCCGGCGTCTCCGTCTCCTCGGCCGGGCCGGGGGAATCCTGGTCGATGACGCCCACGTTCGACCGGGCCTCAGGGGCGGGAGGCGACCCCGCCGACATCTTCTGCCCGTCGGTCGCCGAACTCCGCCGGGTGGCCACCGTCTGAACGGCCGGCTCGTCCTGAGCCGCCGTCGCGGGATCCTTCAGCGTGGTCATCAGTTCGGCCATGAGGTTCACTTCGGCGCGCTTGCGCTCCAGCTCCGCCGGCCCCCAAGTCCCGGCCCCGGACCCGAGCGCCTCGGAGAGCCGCTGATCCCGCCTGCGCCGGGACTCCGCCCTGTCGGCCGCATACCTCTTCTCGGCCGCCCGCACCGCCCGCCCCAGCCGGGAGAAACGCCACCCCCACCGCGTCGTGGAGCCGAGGACGGCGGGCGGCTGCGTCGCGTTCCGGGCCGCCATCATCGGACCCCCTTCGTGACCTTCTGCGTCAGGGTTCGCAGCAGCTCGCTGTCGCAGGCCTGGTCGAACTCCTTGCGAGCCCGGCGCAGCCGCTGGCGGACGGTGCCCGGTTTCTGTCCGAGCAACTCGGCGATCTGCTTCGGGGTGTGTCCCGCGTAGGTCATGATCAGCACCTCCTTGTGCTCGGGGGTCAGTTCGTGAATGACCGCCAGGATGCGAACGAGCAGGTCGTTACTGGCCGTCGACTCCTCCGGCGTGGGGGCCGGATCGGGAAAGTCCACGGAATACACCTGGCCGTTCCGCGACGTCTGCTGGAGCGGAACCATGTGCGGGCGGTTCACGCGCTTGTGCGAGATCAGGGCATTGAGCAGTGCGCGCCGGGCATAGCCGCTCGCCATCGCCGGTTCGATGTCGTCCCAGTCGTTCTTTATCCTGGCGAGGATCACGTTCATCTCACTCTCGCCATCGAATCCACCGCTGCCGTACGACAGATGGCGCGCGTATCGGTACAACGACTCGGCGTGTGCGGTGAAGAAATCGTCCCATGTCTCAAATAGCTTACCTCGCACTCTTTTACGGGGAACTGGAGTCATGGGCGCGCTGCTCCTCGCTTTACAGTGACCCGACCGACTCCACCCATGACGCGCCCGTGCCGGGCAGCGTTACCGGCTTTCTCCGCCATCACCCGTTCGGGCGAAGACCGGCGGGAGGGCGGCGCCGGTAACGCGAAGTGAGACCGCCACGTCTATGGCGACGGGGACGATCCCCGACCGTGAAGACGTGAAGGAAGTGCGGCACTCATGAAGAGGCAAATCCAACGTGCGACGCCGTCCTGGCGCCGGGAGTGGGGCATCGCGATGCTCTGCGCGTTTCCGACCGCCGTGGCGGTCGAGCCGCTCTGGCACCTGCTGACCTACGCCCTGCACACGTACGGGCTGGTGTGGCCATGGGAGTTCTATCTGCCACTGCACTGATGCGCGACAGCCGGTAGGGGCTGTCCCGCCACCGTTGCTCGCACCATGGCTGATGTGACGCAGCCGTGGGCATGCGGAGCCCCCGTCCCGTACGTGGGCTCCCGTTTCCCGGGGCCCACAAGGTTGTTCGGCACTTCGGCCTGGGCGGCCGGCTCATCGAGCTTTTTCAGAGTGGCCACTGATCCGGTGCCGCTGGTGGCGTGCGCAACGCACGAGGCTCCCGTGCCGTTGGGCGATGAGGAGCCACCCTCGTCTCGTCCCGGCCCACAACCGGGCCTCGCGCTGCCCTGCCCCGCCAGAACCCCCGTGACCCGGTCTCTCAGGCGCCCCACATCTTGGCGTGCTCGCACAGGTAGTCGACGAGTTCGGGCGGTTGGAGTTCGAGCGCCGCCACGGCGGACGCGTCCAGCGCCACCCGGACCGGCGAGAAGTCGCCGGTGTCGGCATCGTCCGGCTCGGGACCACCACGACGGTTCAGGTCCATGTCCAGTACGTCGGCGCGGAAGTAGTGCCGCACGACGGTGACCTTCTCGCCCGGCTCGGTCAGGGTCAGAAATTCGGTGGCAGCGCCGATCGTGGCGCCGAGCTCTTCCATGACTTCGCGGCGCAGGGCCGCTTCAAGGTCGACGTCGTAGGGTTCGACGCCTCCACCGACCGTCGTGTTGTAGGGCAGGCAGCCCGGCCATCTTCGGCGCAGGAACACCAGTTGACCGTCGTCCAGCAGGACCGCGCGAACATTGTGACGGACCCTCACACACCCGACGATAGTGCGCCCGGCCCGGCGAGAGGACCCGAACCGGGCAGGCTGAGCAAGTCAGCCCTCCGCCTTCCCTGGGATTCCGGATCGCGCGAGACTGCACTATGGCATTCCTGGGACGGCCGTCGCCGCCTCCGTCGCGGGGGCCGGCCGCTGCCCTCAGCGGGCACGGCAGAGCGGTGAACGCGGTGGCGTTCAGCCCGGACGGACGGCTGCTTGCGTCCGGAAGCAGCGACAGGACCGTGGTCCTCTGGGATGTCACGGATGTCTCCCATCCGATCCGGGCCGCCGAACTGACCAGCCATCGCAGAGCGGTGAACGCGGTGGCGTTCAGCCCGGACGGACGGCTGCTTGCGTCCGGAAGCAGCGACTGGAGCGTGCTCCTCTGGGACGTCACGGACCAGGCGAACCCAACCCGATCGGTGGCCCTCGTCCATGAACGCCCCGGCTGGTTGTTCCGCGATGGCTGGCGGCAAGGTGGCGTCCACGCGGTGAGTTTCAGTCCGGACGGACGGTTCATCGCCTGCGCCGGCGACCGCGCCGTGACCGTCTGGGACATCTCCGACCCGGCACGGCCGAGCCGAGGCGCCCCTGTCACCCACCATCGGCATGTCTGGCGGTCAGGTCCCGTCAGGACGGTGATGTTCAGTCCGGACGGACGGTTACTGGCCACGGGTTCCGACGGCGACAAGAACACCGGAGTCCTGTGGGATGTCAGCGAGCCGACGCATCCGGTCCGCATCGCCGTCGTCCGACCGCAGGCACGCGACTGGCCCAAGGCGTTGACCTCGGGCGGGGCGCCTGCCGTTCATTCGGTGGGGTTCAGCCAGGACGGGCGGCTGCTGGCCACCGCCAGCGGGGATTTGGGCGTTGTCTCCGGCACCTACGGGTCGTGGCGGCAAGGAGCCGTCATGGTGTGGGATGTCACCGACCCGGCACATCCTGTGAGGACGGACGCGGGCACCCTTCCCCTGGCCAGTCTTGGGGACACGGGGCAGATGTACGCGGTGGCGTTCAGCCCGGACGGCCGGTCGCTGGCCTCCGGATGCGAGAACGCGATCGTGACCCTGTGGGATGTCACCGACCCCACGCATCTGACCGCGACCGTCCATCTCACCGGCCACCGCAAGGCCGTGCGGGGTCTGGCCTTCAGCCCGGACGGACGGCTGCTCGCCGGCTGCGGCGTCGACACGACGGTGAGGTTGTGGGAAACGTACTGACGGAATGCGTCGTTTCCCGTGCTGCTGAACACCCCGTGCACGCCGCTCCCATCGCCCTGCTCGTCAGCACGGCTGCCACCGGTTTCGGCCGCCGGATCGGGGCGGAACCGGCAAGCACGTCGGGACCGGGCGGTTCATCGACGGGTCCCGGTGGGACCGAGAGCTTCGTCGGGGCGGCCCGCAGCGACGGCCACCGTCGGGGCCGTACACCTTCGGCATCGACTGCGTCCTCGCCTCTGCGGCCATCGGACGCACCCTCATGTGTCACCGACGGCCGGCCTGGTGAGATGACTTGTCGGCCAGACGCCCACGCCTGGTCGTAGGAAAGGATCGGTGGCGGCCGGTACCCACGTAGGGTGCTCGGGTGTTCAATCGGCTTGAGGTCAGTGTGTTGCCGGCGGGCCCCCGTTGGGCTGCCCAGCTACAGTTCCGGATCGACGGCGCGGAAGTGCTGGCAGAGGCGGTCGGAGAGGCAGGTCGCGGTCCGTTCGCGAAGGAGGCGCTGCCCGCCGACGGTCACGGTCCCCTCTGGGCGACGGGCGAGGGGCGACGTGTGGTGCTGGGCGAGCCTGAGTGCACGGGCGGCTGCTGTGGCTACCTGTCCGTGTTCGTGCAGCGTCACGGCGGGGTTGTGGAGTGGTCCGACTGGCGGGTGCCCAGGGACGAGGTGCGGCCCCCAGCGTTCTGTTTCGACGCCGATCAGTACGACACCGAACTGACCCGAGCCCTGACAGACCGGCGGTGGAAGGTCCGACAGGAGTGATGGACACGAGCCCGCACCTCTGGAGGCCGGCGAAGACTGCCGTGCCGGAAACACCCCATGCGAAAGGGGCCCCCGCAGGCTCTCGCCCGCGAAGACCTCTTCGCCGCGTCAGGACGACAGGATCTGAACCTGCGACCCCTTGACCCCCAGTCATGGAGCCACTGAGCGGCGTGCGACGGGTCGTTCCTCGAGGTCGGTGTCCAGCGCACTCGGCCGAGCAAAGCAGTCTGCGTGCTACGGCCTCCGCCGGGCAGCCTCGTGGCCTCACCCCCCGTCACGGACGACGGATCACGGATGCTTCGTCAGGTTCCGGGCCGTCGGCGGAGTTCCGTCTCGACGAAGTGGTTCAGGTGGCGGCGGGCGTCCTGAGTGGTGAGCGGCGGGGCCTGGCGCAGCCGCTGCAGGGCCAGGCCGTCGGCGAGTGCGGCGAAGCGGACCGTGAAGCCGTCCAGGTCCTCGCAGCTGAACTCGCCGTCGGCGACGCCTCGTTCGGCCAGCGTGCGGATCTGCTGGTGCCAGCTCTCGTAGCGCCGGTCCTGACCGCGGGCGAACGCCTGGTCGGGGTGGTGCTCACCCGCGTTCCAGTACTCGAACCACATCCGCCAGTGCCGGTCGGTGTCCTCGGTGAACAGCGCGTCGACGAGCAGCCGCAGCGCCTCGGCACCGCTGGTCGCCCGGTCCGCGGCCTCGCTGAGGGCCGCGTAGTACCGCTCGATCTGCAGCACCATCGCCTCGGAGAGGATCTCCTGGACGCTGCCGAAGTGGTAGGTGACCGTGCCGACGGACACCCCGGCCGCGGCCGCGACGTCCCGCACACCGACCGAGGCGTAGCCTCGCTCGGCGATCAGCGGTACCGCGGCCTCGACGATGAGGCGGCGGCGCACCTCGGTGGGCTGCCGGGTGCGGTCGGCGGCGGCGACGGCACGGCGCGGGCTCCGCTCGGCCTTCATCCCGACGTCCTCGGGGTGGTGCGGTGCCATGCGCGTTTGGCCACTGTCTCTCCGTTCGCCCGTGCTTCGAGGTGACTGTCCATCACGAACTCCGCGTCCGTGGCCCGCAGTTCGGTCCGCGCGACGATCTCCGCGTCCCATGGCCGGCCCTCTTCCTGCTCGCCGGCTTCGCCGCGGGTCAGCCGGATCGTCCACGCGGAGACGGCCGAGGCGGACAGCGGGTCGTCGCTGCGGACACGGTACGTCTCCCGGGCGTTCTCCTCGTAGCGCAACCCGTCCGGGTAGGTGCGGGATCCGCCGTAGCGGGGGTCGACCTCCAGGGTCCACTCCCCCGCCGCGACGTCGTGGGTGACGAGCCGCTCGGGACGCGGCTCGGCCGGGACGTCGTACGTCACCGGGAGCGGTGGCGCCTGTTCGGGTTCCTCGAAGCGAACCGGCGGCTCCTCCCCGGCCGCCCGCACGGGCAGCAGGAGGGTGCTGTCGGCGGGCAGCAGGGTCAGTTCCCCGCGTTCGCCGTGCGGCCACACCCACGGCCAGTAGGCGTCGGAGACGGCGAGGCGGATGCGGTGGCCGGGCGGGAAGGCGTACCCGATGGCGCTCAGCTCGAACTCGACGTCCTCGTACGTTCCCGGGCTCCACTCGACGGCCTGGTCCCGTCCGTGCCGGGCGAGCAGGTTGAGCACGCCCCGGGTGACGAGGGTGGACGAGCCGTCGGGGGCCACGTCGCACAGGCGGGCGATGACGTGGGCGCGCGGGGTGGCGCTGTCCAGGCGGAGCCGGACCCGTGGGCGGCCGAGGATCTCGACGCGCTCGGTCAGCGGCGCCGAGTCGAGGCACACCGACCGGCCGTCCTCCTCCCGCTGGTCGGGCGGCAGGTCACTCGCGTTGCCGAAGGGGAAGAAGCGGCCGGCGTCGATGCCGGTGTGGAGCGGGGAGCGGACCAGGACGGGCGGCGTGCCGTCCGTGCCCAGCGGGCGCTCCTGCCAGCTGACCCGCGGCGAGGGCCAGGCCGGGTCGCCGACCCAGCGGCCCGGCATGACGTCGTACGACGTGGCGGGCGGGACCGGGTCGTTGATCCAGGCGCGCAGCAGCGGTTCCCGCATCACCCCGGTGTCGGCGCCCTTGAGGTGCTGGTCCCACCAGCGCAGGGTCTCCTGGAGGAAGCCGATGGCGGGACCGGGGGGCAGCCCGCGGTCGGGGTACTGGTGGGACCACGGGCCGATCAGCCCCCGTACGCGGTCCTGCGGCAGGTGTTCGACCAGCCGCAGTACCGCGTCGCGGTACGGGTCGTGCCAGCCGCCGACCGCGAGCACCGCCGCGTCGATCGCGCCGTAGTCCTCGCACACGCTGCCGTGCCGCCAGTAGTCGTCCCGCTGCTGGTGGGCCAGCCAGGTGTGCAGGAACGGTTCGAGGGCGTCGAGGCGTTCGCGCCACATCGGCAGCCAGCGGTCGGCGCCGACGTTCGCCGGGTCCGGCGGGCGGGCGGCGAAGGCGAGCATGGTGCCGGCCCAGGCGAGCATGTCGATGCCGAGGACCGCGCCGCCGGTGTAGTGCACGTCGTTGTCGTAGCGGTCGTCGGTGGAACAGACCGTCACGATCGCCTTGAGGGGTTCGGGGGCGAGGGCGGCGATCTGCAGGGAGTTGAAGCCGCCCCAGGAGATCCCGAACATGCCGACCTTGCCCGTGCACCAGGGCTGCGCGGCCAGCCAGTTGACGACGTCCACGCCGTCCGCGAGTTCGGTCGCGTCGTACTCGTCGCCGGGGACGCCCTCGCTGTCGCCGTGGCCGCGGATGTCGACGCGGACGGAGGCGTAGCCGTGGCCCGCGTACCAGGGGTGGCGCTGGGCGTCGCGGGGTGCGGTCCAGTCGCTCTTGCGGTACGGGAGGTATTCGAGCAGCGCCGGCACCGGGTCGTGCTCGGCGTCGGCCGGGCGCCAGACGCGTGCGTGCAGCCGGGTCCGGCCGCCCTGGACGGGAATCCAGACGTCCTCGCACACGACCTGGCGTTCGAACCGCTCGCGGTACTTCACGAGACTCCTTCACTGACGGAGGTGACATCGGTGACGGCGGTGTCGGCGGGACGCCAGCGGCGTACGCGGTGACCGCCGCCTAGGTCGGTCCACAGGTCGTCCGGCTGCGCCGCGTCGACCCAGTCGGCCACCGCCTCCACCAACGGGCGGGCATCGGGGTCGGGTTCGAGGGCCGCCGCCATCAGCTCACGGGTGTAGGGGTGTCCGGGGTCGGCGAAGACGGCCTCGGTCGGGCCCTCCTCCACCACCACGCCGTGGCGCAGCACGAGCACACGGTCGGCGATGCCCCGTACGACGGCCAGGTCGTGGCTGATGAACAGGCAGGCCAACTGCCGTTCCCTGCGCAGGTCGTCGAGGAGTCGGAGCACCTCGGCCTGCACCGAGACGTCCAGGGCGGTGGTGATCTCGTCGGCGATCAGCACGTCCGGTTCGCCGGCCAGCGCCCGTGCGATGCCGATGCGCTGGCGCTGGCCGCCGGAGAGCTGTGCGGGCAGCCGGTCGGCGAGCGCCGGGTCGAGCCGTACGTCCCGTACGAGGTCGAGGGCGCGGGCGTGGGCGGACCGGCGGTCGGGGGCGGTGCCGAAGAAGCGCAGGGGGCGGCGGATCGCGTCGCCGACCGTGCGGCGCGGGTTGAGCGAGGTGTCGGCGTTCTGGAACACCAGTTGCACCAGGCGCCGCAGCGCCGCGGGTCGGCGGCGGGCGGGCCGGGCCAGATCGCCGGCGCCGTGGGTCATCGTGCCGCCCGAGGGGGCGCGCAGTCCGGCGAGGGACCAGGCGAGGGTGGACTTTCCGCTGCCCGACTCGCCCACCAGGGCGACGATCTCGCCGCGGCGGACGTCGAAGGTGACGCCGTGCACGGCGCGGGCCGATCCGTAGTCGACGGTGACGTCCTGCGCGGAGACGGCCACGGGAGCGTCCGCGTCCACCACGGCCCTGGCCCGCACCTCCCGCTCGCCGCTGTCCCCCACGAGCGCGAGCCCGTCGTCCGTCAGCCGCGGCACGCTCGCCAGCAGCCGCTTGGTGTACGGCTGTTCGGCCCCGGCGAAGAGCGTCCGGGTGGGCGCCGACTCCACGACCCGGCCCGAGCGCAGCACGCTCACCTCGTCGGCCATCCGGGCGACGACCCCGAGGTCGTGGCTCACCAGCACGGCGGCCAGGCCGAGTTCGTCGCGCAGGGCGGCGACGAGGTCGAGGATGCCGCGCTGGGTGACGACGTCGAGGCCGGTCGTGGGCTCGTCGAGAACGAGGACCCTGGGGCGGGCGGCGAGGGCCATGGCGATGGCGACGCGCTGCTGCTGTCCGCCGGAGAGTTCGTGCGGGTAGCGACGCGCGAGGTCGGCGGGGCGCGGCAGCCGGACCTGCTCCAGCAGGTCGAGCACCAGGACGTCACTGCCGGCCTCGGCGATCTGCCGTCCGACGCGCATGGACGGGGTGAGCGCGTGGCCGGCGTTCTGGGCGACCATGGCCACGGTCCCGCCGCGCAGCCGCCGCAACTCCGGTGCCGACAGGGCGAAGACGTCGTGACCCGCCACCCGTACGACCCCGCCGTCCAGGCGCGAGCCGTGCCGGAGGTGACCGAGCAGGGTGGCGGCGACGGTCGACTTGCCGCTGCCGGACTCGCCGACGAGGGCGAGCGTGCGTCCCTCGGCGAGTTCGAAGGACACGTCGTGCACGACCGGCAGGTCGCGCCCGCCCGAACGGTAGGAGACGGAAAGGGAGTCGACGGAGACGACGGGGGTCGTCGAGGGCTCACCCCGAGTCGGGGGAATCGGCTGGGTCGAGGTCATCAGGAGCCCTCCCTGATCCGGTCCACGCCCCAGGCCTTGGACAGGCCGTCGGCCGCGAGGTTGAGCCCGACCACGAGCGTGGCCAGGGCGATGATCGGCGCGAGGCTCGCCATCGGGACGACGGTGATGGCGGTGCGGTTCTCGGCGACCATGAGCCCCCAGTCGGGGGTCGGCGGGTCGGCGCCGAAGCCGAGGAAGGACAGCGAGGAGATCAGCAGCACGACCCAGGAGGCCCGCATGGCGAACTCCACGCCGACCACGTCGGCGATGTTAGGGAGAACCTCCCGCCGCAGGATCGACCAGGTGCCCTCGCCGCGGGCGCGGGCCGCGGTGACGTAGTCGGCGGGCACGACGGCGAGCGCCGCGCCGCGCACCACCCGGACGACCTGGGGCACGAACACGACGGCGACGGCGCAGACGATGACCGCGGAACCGGTGCCCAGCGCGGTCACGACGACGAGCAGCGCGAGGATGGACGGCACCGCGAGCACCGCGTCGAGCACCCGGCCCAGGACGTCGTCGAACCAGCCGCCGCGCAGTGCCGCTGCGCAGCCGATGACCGTGCCGAGGGCGACCGCCAGGACGGTGGCGACGACGGACACGCCGAGCGCGTACCGGCCGCCGTACAGCACCCGGGTCAGGACGTCCCGGCCGTACTGGTCGGTGCCCGCCCAGTGCTCCCAGCTCGGTCCGAGGAGTACGTGCGAGGGGTCGTTGGCGATCGGGTCGTACGAGGTGAGCAGCGGGGCGAGCAGGGCGAGCAGCACGTGGACGCCGACGACGGCGAGGCCGACGAGCGCGGTGCGCGAGGAGCGCAGAGTGCGCCAGGCGCGGGCGGTGCGGGCCCGGACGTCCGCGGCCGCGGGTGCGGCGGGCGGGGCGGTGTCGAGGGTGGTCATCGGGTCCTCCCGCGCGTACGGAGCTTGGGGTTGAGGGCCATGGCGCCGAGGTCGGCGGCGAGGTTGCAGACGACGTAGACGACGGCGCTGATCAGTGCGACGGCCTGGACCACGGGCAGGTCGCGGTTCTGCACGGAGGTGAGCATCAGCTTGCCGATGCCCGGGTAGTTGAAGACGTTCTCGACGACGGCGACGCCGCCGACGAGCCAGGCCACGTTCAGTGCGATCACGTGCAGGGTGGGCAGCAGGGCGCTGGGCAGTGCGTGCCGGGTGACGACGCGCCAGGTGGACAGGCCCTTGAGCCGGGCGGTGGTGACGTACTCGCTCGCCATCACGTCGATGACGGAGGTGCGGGCCATGCGGACGATGTAGGCGGCCATGACGATGGCGAGGGCGAGTGCGGGGAGCCAGACGGCGGGCAGCAGTTGGCCCACGCTCGCGTCGGGGCCGTAGAGGACGACGGCGGGGAACCACGGCAGCGCGACCGAGAAGCACAGCACCAGCACGGTGGCGACCACGAACTCGGGGACGCTCATGCCGACGAGGCTGACGGTGGAGATCAGGTGGTCGGCCCAGCGGTCGCGGTACAGGCCGGCGAGGATGCCCAGCACCAGCGAGCCGGTCACCGCGAACAGGATGGTGACGAGGGCGATGAGCGCGGAGTTGGCGAGGTACTGCGCCACCTCGCCGCCCACGGGCTTGGCGGAGACCAGCGAGGTGCCGAAGTCCCCGTGCAGGGCGCCCTTGATCCAGTCGAAGTAGCGTTCCCAGGCGGGCTGGTCGAGTCCCAGCTGCTTGCGGAGCGCGGCGACGGCGTCGGGCGTGGCGTCCTTGCCGAGGATCTGGGTGGCCACGTCGCCGGGCAGGGCCTGGAGGGCCAGGAAGACGAGCACGGACGAGAGAAACAGGGTGCCGATGGCCGCCGCGACGCGGCGGGCGACGAACGCGAGCATGCTCAGGCTCCCTTCAGGCCGATGCCGAGGTAGTCGAACTCGAAGCCGTGCTCGGCGTATCCGCGGACCTTGCGGGAGAGCCCGACCAGCCGGTCGGCGAACATCGGTGTCATCGCCCCGCCCTTCTCGATCACCAGGTTCTGTGCCTGGCCGTAGAGCTCGCGCCGCTGCGTGGCGTCGGTCTCGGCGCGGGCGCGGTCGAGGACGGCGTCGAAGTCCTTGTCGGACCACGCGGTCTCGTTGTAGGAGGAGCCGCTGCGGAAGATCTGGGTGAAGAGCTGGTCGACGGGCCGGCCCGTGTACCAGTAGGTCGCCATCAGCGGTTTCTTCATCCAGATCTGCGTGTAGTACGAGTCCGCGGCGGCCGTCTTGACCCGGATGCGGATGCCGGCCCGCTTGGCGGACTCCTGGTAGGCGAGCGCCATGGGGGTGAGCAGCGGGTCGTAGGCGGAGGTGTAGAGGTCGACGGCCAGCCCCTCCTGCCCCGCCTGCTTCAGCAGGTGGCGGGCCTGGTCGGGGTCGTGCGCGGGGTGCGCGGAGATGTGCAGCGGGTCGTCGGGCGGCACCGGGTTGTCCCAGCCGGGGGTGCCGGCGCCCTGGAGGGCGACCTTCACCACGTGCTCGGGGTCGTAGGCGAGCTTCATCGCCTGCCGCACGCGTACGTCGGTGAAGGGCTTGTCGGTGGTGAGCATCGGCAGCACGTACCACTGGGCGTTCTTCACCCGGGCGACGGTGGCGCGGTCCGAGGCGGCGACCACGCGGGCCGTCGCGAAGTCGAGGTTGGTCTGCGAGAGCAGGTCGACCTGGCCGGCCAGCAGGGCGTTGGCGCGGGCCGACATGTCGGCCACGGAGTAGAAGGAGATCGCGTCGAGCACGGGACGCCCGGCCCAGTGGTCCGTGTACGCGGTGACGCGGCCGGGGCCGGCGGGCGCGAAGGACTCCAGTTTGAAGGGGCCGGTGCCGATGCCGGTGCGGCCGACGGACTTCGCGCTGCCGTCCGGGACGACGTAGCAGTTGTAGTGCGTGAGGAGGCTGGGGAACTCGGCGTTCGGGGACTTGAGCGGGACGACGAGCGTGTGGGCGTCCGGCGTGCGCAGGGTCTTCGGGTCGACGAGCGGGGCGAGGACGGCCGCCTGCGGGGACGCGGTCGCCTTGTCGAGGATGTGACGCAGGGTGTAGGCGGCGTCGGCGGAGGTGAAGGCGCGGCCGTCGTGGAAGGTGACGCCCTTGCGCAGGCGGAAGGTCCAGGTGCGGGCCTTGGCGTCCGTCTCCCAGGACTCGGCGAGATCGGGGGCGAGGTCGCCGTCGCTGCCGACACGGACCAGGCGGTTGTAGAGGGCGCCGAGGTATTCGTACGCCGACAGGGAGCTCGCGGGGTCGAGGGTCTCGGCGTCCGAAGCGGGCGGGCGGGCGATCCGGAGAGTGCCGCCGCGGTCGGGCGTGCCCTTCGGCGCCGCCGCGGGCAGCACCGTGCCGGACGCCGCGCCCGAGCATCCGGACAGCAGCCAGGACGCACCGAGACAGGCGGTACCGGCGGCACCGGCGGCGAGGAAAGACCGCCGTCCTGGGTGGTGGGTGTCGGTCATGGGCCGACCGTCCTTCTCGCTATTCGTTCAGCGGAACGATTGAGTGGAGTGCGTGAACGATAGCCATACGGCGGTTTCCCGCCAAGCCTCAGGACCGGAAATTAACTGCGGAAACGGATCCGTAACCGGCCCGGCGGGGGCCCCGGCCCCCGGGAGGGCGGCCGTCCGGCTGGCTATCCTTGCGCCATGACCGGCAACGGGAGGCCTCGCGACACCTCGGTGCAGTCCGTCGACCGCGCGGTGTCGATCCTCCAGTCGCTGTCCCGGCGCGGCCCGTCCGGCGTCACCGAGATCGCCGGGACGCTGGGGCTGCACAAGGCGACGGTCTTCCGGCTCCTCGCCACGCTGGAGTCGCGCGGCCTCGTCGAGCAGGACGCCGAGCGCGGCCGCTACCGCCTGGGCTTCGGCATGGTCGAACTGGCCGCGGGCGCCGGCCGGCAGAGCGACCTGTCGCTGCTGAGCAGGCCGGTCTGCCGGGAACTGGCCGCCGCCGTCGGCGAGACGGTGAACCTCGCGATCCACGACGGCATCGAAGTGATCACCATCGACCAGGAGATCGGCGGCGCGACCATCGCCAGCATCGACTGGGTCGGCAAGCGCAGCCCCCTGCACGCCACGGCCGCGGGCAAGGTCTTCCTGGCGTACCTGCCGGAGAAGGAGACCGACGAGGTGCTGGCGCGGGGGCTCGCGCGGTACACCCCGCACACGATCGTCGAACCGGCGCTCCTGAAGGAGCAGTTGGGGACGGTCCGCGAGTGCGGGTACGCCACCACGTCGGAGGAGCACGAGATCGGGCTGGCCGCCGTCGCCGCGCCGGTCCGTTCCCCGGACGGCCGGGTCGTCGCCGCCGTCACGGTGTCCGGTCCGGCCTTCCGGGTCAACGACGACACCGTGCCGGCCCTCGCGGAGCGGGTGCGGGAGGCGGGCGCCAGGATCTCCTGGCGCCAGGGCCACCGCAAGCACGACTGACCGACGACACCCGGACCGGCTCTTGACGGCCGCGGGCCGACGCCCTCACCATTTGTCTCGCATCGCGAGTCTGTTTCGCAATGCGATACGACCGACGCTGCCGCGCAGCCACCGAAGCTCTGCCGCGGCCGTCGGCACCCCGCTTCCCGAGGAGTGGTCATGCCCTCCCAGAGTGTCGATCCCCTGCTCCAGCCCTTCCGCCTCAAGCACCTCACCCTGCGCAACAGGGTGGTCAGCACCTCCCACGAGCCCGCCTTCGGCGAGGACGGTCTGCCCAAGGACCGCTACCGCGCCTACCACGTCGAGAAGGCACGCGGCGGCGTCGGCCTGACCATGATCGGCGGCTCCGCCGTGGTCTCGCCGGACAGCCCGCCCGCCTTCGGCAACCTGCTGCTGTACCGGGACGACATCGTGCCGTGGCTGCACCGGCTGGCCGACGAGGTGCACGACGCCGGAGCGGCGGTCATGTGCCAGGTCACCCACCTGGGCCGCCGCACCAGCAACTACTCCGGTGACTGGCTGCCGGTGCTCTCCGCGTCCCCGCTGCGCGAGCCCGCGCACCGGGCGTTCCCCAAGGCCGCCGAGGCCTGGGACCTGGACCGCGTCACGGCCGACTACGTCGCCGCGGCACAGCGCTGCCGGGAGGCCGGCCTCGACGGCATCGAGCTGGAGGCATACGGCCACTTCCTGGACAGCTTCCTCTCCCCCACCACCAACCACCGCGACGACGACCTCGGCGGCAGCCTGGACCGACGCATGGCCTTCCCGCGACGGGTGATCCGGGCGGTGCGGGAGGCGGTCGGCCCGGACTTCGTGGTCGGGATCCGGCTGATGCTGGACGAGGACCGCCCGGGGGGACTGACCTTCGACGACGCCCTGGTGGCCGCGGAGCGTTTCACCGACGACGGCATCGACTTCGTCAGCACCATCCGCGGCTCCATCGAGAGCGACGCCTCCCTGGTCCGCACGATCCCGCCGATCGGCACCCCGCTGGGCCCCTTCCTGGAGTTCACCGGCGAGGTCCGGCGCCGGCTGCGGGTGCCCGTGATGCACGCGGCCCGGATCGCCGATCCCGCCACCGCGCGGTACGCCCTGCGCGAGGGGCTGCTCGACCTGGTCGGCATGACCCGCGCCCAGATCGCCGATCCCCACCTGGTCGCCAAGATCGCGGGCGGCCGGGAGGACCGCATCCGCCCCTGTGTCGGGGCGAGTTACTGCCTGGACGCGATCTACGACTCGGGCGACACCAAGTGCGTCCACAACCCGGCGACCGGCCGGGAGCTCCAACTGCCCCACACCGTCCCGGCCAGCACCGGCCGCCGGCGGAAGGCGGTCGTCGTCGGCGCCGGCCCGGCCGGCCTGGAAGCCGCCCGGGTGCTCGGCGAACGCGGCCACGACGTCGTGCTGTTCGAGGCCGGCGACCTCCCCGGCGGGCAGATCCGGCTCGCCGCGTCCAACCCGCGCCGCCGCGATCTGCTCGGCATCGTCGACTGGCGGGTCGCCGAGTGCAAGCACCACGGCGTCGACCTCCGCTTCGGCAGGTACGCCGAGTCCCGCGACGTGCTCGCCGAACACCCCGACCTCGTCGTGGTCGCCACCGGCGGCATGCCCGACCGGTCCTTCCTCGACAAGGGCGAGGACCTGGTCGCCGACACCTGGGACGTGCTGACCGGCGCACTGCGCCCACGGGGCGAGGTACTGGTCTACGACGACCACGGCGGCTACCCCGCACTCGACGCCGTCGAAGTCCTCGCCCCGTCCGGCGCCCGCCTGCACTTCGTGACGCCGGAACGCACCCTCGCCCCCGACGTCGGCAGCATGAACTCCCCCGCCTACCTCAAGGTCTTCGCGGAACACGGCGTGACCACCACCCTCGCCCGGCGGCTGCGCGCCGTACGCCGCACCACGGACGGCCGCCTGGCCGCCACCCTCCACAGCGACTACACCGGCACCGACACCGAACTGACCGTCGACCACGTGATCGTGGAACACGGCACCCTGCCCGCGGACGAGCTGTACCGCGAACTGCTGCCCGGATCCAGCAATCTCGGCGAGATCGACCACCGCGCCCTGCTGGACCACCGGGAGCAGACGGTGGTCCGCAACGACGCCGGACGCTACCGGCTGTTCCGCATCGGCGACGCGGTCACCAGCCGCAACATCCACGCCGCCGTCTACGACGCGCTGCGCCTGTGCCTGCCGGTCTGACCCGGGTGACCCGTGTGACCCGTGTGACCCCGACCAACCCTCTGGAGACACGAAGTTGAGCACACTCGCCCCCGCGACGGACCTGGCCGGCCTGGTGGCCCGCCGTCCCGTCGGCCGCAGTCTGGAAGCCCCCTTCTACATGAGCCGGGAGTTCTTCGACCTCGACATCGAGGCGGTCTTCGCCCGGCACTGGCTGTTCGTCGCCGCGGAGGCCGAACTCCCCGAGCCCGGCGACTACGTGACCGTGACCCTCGGGCCGTACTCGGTCGTCGTCGTCCGGGACGACGACGAAGAGGTACGCGCCTTCCACAACGTCTGCCGCCACCGCGGTGCCCGCATACTCAACGACGAGCGCGGCTCGGTGGGCAACATCGTCTGCGGCTACCACCGCTGGACCTACGGCGTGGACGGCCGCCTGCTGCACGCGGAGTCCCAGCCGGCCGACTTCGACCCGTCCTGCTTCGGCCTGCGGAGTGTGCACGCCCGCACGGTCGCCGGCCTGGTCTTCATCTGCCTCGCCGAGGAACCGCCCGCCGACTTCGACGAGGTGGCCGCCCGCATCGAGCCGTACATCCTGCCGCACGGCCTGCGCCGGGCGAAGGTGGCCGGGCAGATCGACCTGGTGGAGAACGGCAACTGGAAGCTCACCATGGAGAACAACCGGGAGTGCTACCACTGCGGCGGCCACCCCGAGCTGCAGTGTTCCCTCTTCCCCGTGTACGGCTACGCCGAGCAGGACGTCCCGCCGGTGCTGCGACCGGCGTACGAACGCTACCTTCAGGCCGACGCCGAGTCCCGCCGGACGTACGAGTCACTGGGCCTGCCCTACGAGGCGATCGAGGAACTGGACACCCGCACCACCGGCTTCCGCATCCAGCGCGAACCGCTGGACGGCGCGGGCGAATCCTTCACCGAGGACGGTACGGCTGCCTGCAAGCGGCTGCTGGGCGACTTCCGCACGCCCCGCCTGGGCCGCCTCTCGATGCACATGCAGCCCAACGCCTGGTTCCACTTCCTCTCCGACCACGCGATCACCTTCTCCGTGATCCCGCTCGCAGCGGACCGCACCCTGGTCCGCACCACCTGGCTGGTGCACCCCGACGCGGTCGAGGGGGTCGACTACCACCTCGACAGCCTGACGCGGGTGTGGACGGCCACCAACGACCAGGACGCGCTCCTCGTCGCCCGCGCCCAGCAGGGCATCGGCAGCCCCGCCTACCAGCCCGGCCCCTACGGCCCGACCGAGTACCAGGTCGAGGCGTTCGTCAACTGGTACACGACCCGGCTGAAGGCGCACCTGGCACGATGACCGACACGCTCCCGGCCTGGGCCGGCACCCGTTCCTGGACCGACGAGGACACCGGCGGCGACACGAGTGGCGACACCGGCGGCCTGCTGGTCTGCAAGCAGGTCCACACCCTGACCCCCGACGTCAGGACCTTCGTTCTCCAGCCCCCGCAGCCCCGCCTCTTCCACCACGATCCCGGACAGTTCCTCACCCTCACCGTCGACATCGACGGCCGGCCCGTCGAGCGGTGCTACACCATCTCCTCGCCGCCGACCCGCCCGCACTCCGTCGCGATCACCGTGAAGAGGGTGCCGGGCGGCCTGGTGTCCAACTGGCTGCACGACAATCTGCGGCCCGGCCACACGGTGCGGGCGAGGGGGCCGCTCGGGGATTTCACCCTCGCCCGGCACCCCGCGCCGAAGTACCTGTTCCTGTCCGGCGGCAGTGGCGCGACACCGGTGATGGCCATGACGAGGGCCCTGTACGACCTGGCGCACCCGGCCGACGTGGTGTTCGTCCACAGCGCCCGCACCCCCGCCGACATCCTCTTCCGCCGGGAACTCGACCTCATCGCCGCCACCGCCCCCACCGTCCGGGTGGTGCACGTCTGCGAGGAGGACGGCCCGACCGAGCCCTGGGGCGGCCACCGCGGCCGGCTGACCCTCGACATGCTCCGGCAGATCGCCCCCGACTTCCGGCAGCGGGAGATCTTCACCTGCGGCCCCGGCGGCTACATGGCCGCCGTGCGCCACCTGCTCGCGACGGCCGGGGCCGCCATGGACCGCTACCACGAGGAGAGCTTCACCTTCGACGCGCCACCGGCCGCCGAAGCCGTCGCCGACACCGGTGCCGGCACCGGGGAATCCACCGAAGGACGCGTCTTCACCGTCGAGTTCACCCGCAGCCGACGCACCCTCACCTGCGACGCGGACACCTCCCTCCTCGCGGCCGCCACCCGGGCCGGCCTGAGCCTGCCCGCCTCCTGCGCCCAGGGAATGTGCGGCACCTGCAAGACCACCCTGCTGGCCGGATCCGTCGACATGCGGCACAACGGAGGCATCCGGCCGCGCGAGATCGCCCAGAACAAGATCCTCCTCTGCTGCTCCCGGCCTCGGGAGAACCTCGTCGTCGACGCCTGACGTCCGGCGACGGCTCGACCGGGCCACCGCCCACGTCCCGGCATGCTCCGCGCTCCGGCCTCGGGGGTCGTTTCCGCGTCCGCAACCGTCCACCGGCGGGCACCGCCGCCCTGCTTCGGCGTCTCGAAGTGCACTCCGATCGCCGGTTCCCGATGTGGTCCGGAGCCGTCGTCGGATTCCCGTCACCGCGCATCGCCCTTGAGGAGTTGGTCAACCTCCAATACCTCGATCAGCGGCGCGTACAGCCTCATCACCTCAAGCGCCCGAAGGTGCGTGGTGTCATCCACGCCCGCGCAGGCGTCGGCCACGACGGTGACCTGGACTCCGGCGTCCGCGGCGGCCAGCGCGGTCGAGAGCACGCAGCAGTCCGTACTGACGCCGGCCAGCACCAGCCTGCCGCCGGGGCCGACCCGCTCGGCCAGCTCGGGCGTCCACTTTCCGAACGTGGCGGCGTCGAGTGGACGCGCCGGATCCTGCCGGCCCAGGGTGAATTCGTCGGTCAGCTCCCACAGGCACGCGGACGGTGGTTGGAGGGCGAACGGCCACTGGTCGTAGTAGGGGCGCCAAGCGCCGGTCGGTTCGGCCGGGGCGATGAACCGGGTGAACACCACCCGGTCCCCGAAGGCCGGCAGAAGTCGGAGCACTCCGGCGGCGGCCTCCGCGTAACGGGGCACGGCCCACGGGCTGTTCGGCTCGGCGAAGACACGCTGCATATCGATGACCGCGAGCAGACCGCCGGAGTCGACCACTGAACCGGTCATGCCTCGACCACCTCCACTTCGCCTTCCGGGGCCGGCTCGGAGTACGGCTGTTGTTCCTGTGCGTGGATGCGGTTGCGGAAGAGGAACAGCGTGGCGGCGAACGCGAGCACGAGCGCCGTGAGCACGCCGAGGTTGGCGTAGGCCCAGGCACCGGTCCTGCCGCCGAGGCCGAAGGGCTTGAGCAGGTAGCCCTGCCAGTCGAGCCAGCCCGCGGTGGTGTTGGTCACCAGGCCCCAACCGAGCGCGGTCCCGCCGAGGGTGACCACGAGCGGGGCCACCCGGACATCGCCGTAGCGGCCCCGGGGACGGAACAGGTCGTGCTCGTCGTATCCGCGCCGGCGCAGCGCGAGGTCGGCGAGGATCACGCCGCACCACGCGGCGATGGGCACGCCGAGGGTCGTGAGGAAGCCCTGGAACTGTCCGATGAAGCTGCTGCTGAAGAACACGATGTAGATCGCGCCCACCGTCATCAGCACGCCGTCGATCCCCGCGGCCGCGTAACGCGGGATGCGCACGCCCACCGCCAGCAGCGCCAGCCCGGAGGAGTAGATGTCCAGCACGGCGCCGCCGACCATGCCCAGGACGGCCACCACCGCGAACGGCAGCAGGAACCAGGTCGGCAGGATCGTGGTCAGCGCGCCGACCGGGTCGATCGCGATGGCCGAGCTCAGCGAGCTCGACGAGCCCGCGAGCAGCAGTCCGAACAGCAGCAGGAGTATCGGCGCCAAAGACGCCCCGAAGGTGATCCAGCCCACGATGGAGCGGTTGGAGGTGCTGCGCGGCAGGTAGCGGGAGTAGTCGGCGGCCGCGTTGACCCAGCCGAGCCCGAACCCCGTCATCATGAACACCAGGGCCCCGATGAACTCCTGGAACGAGCCCGAGTGGACGGCGCTGACCGTGTGCCAGTGGATGTGACCGGCCACCAGCGCCATGTAGACGACCGTCAGCACACCGGTCACCACCGTGATCACCGTCTGCAGGCGCATGATCATGTCGAAGCCCATCACCCCGCCGGCCACGGTCAGCGCCCCGACCACGATCAGCGCCGCGACCTTGACGCCGGTCCCGCCGCCCCAGCCGAGCCGCCCGAAGACCGTCGCCGTGGCCGTCGTGGCCACGGCGATCAGCACGGTCTCCCAGCCGACGTTCAGGATCCACGAGATCGCCGCGGGAACCCGGTTGCCGCGCACGCCATAGGCCGCCCGGCTGAGCACCATCGTCGGCGCCGAACCCCGCTTGCCCCCGACCGCGATGAACCCGCACAGCAGGAACGAGCAGACGATCCCCAGCACGCCGGCGATCAAGGCCTGCCAGAACGAGATCCCGAACCCCAGGGCGAAGGACCCGTAACTCAGCCCGAGAAGCCCCGCATTCGACCCGAACCAGGGCCAGAACAGCGAACGCGGCAAACCCTTGTGCTCGCTCTCGCCGATCACATCGAGGCCGTGCGACTCCACCGCGAACGGCCGACTTTCAAGTCTTTCAGCTGGGGCATCCACCATGGTGACCTACTTAGGCGTGATGAGGGGAGAGAGGGGTTCCCTGCACGGACGTGTCCGGAGAATGACCGGATTCAACTAGTCCGAGTGCGGATAATTAAGCACGGGCACCCTGCCGGCACAAGACCTCGCCATCGAAAGTTCACCGCCCACCCCGGTGCGGCACCTCGGACATGTCCGTGATGTTGAAAAAATCCGTGCCGCTGAGCTGCAGATTCGGCTGCCGAATGGCCGAGAGTCGCCAACGGAGTCGATCCCGACTCTTGACAGAGATAGATAGTTAGTACTCGGATTAGTTATGTGAGTGGCGCTCCGCCGCTCCGCCGTCACGGTGCCGGCGCTTGCCCACAGCCGGGTCCGCGCCCCACATGTCCAGGTCGTTCGCCACCGACGCTCACCCCTCCCGCCTCTTGGAGCGAGACATGCTCGACCTCAGTTCCGTCGATCTGCTCGATGCGTTCACCCGCGAGCTGAAGCTGTGCAAGCTCAAGCCCGGCGAGCACGTCGTGATCCTGTCCGAGCCGACCAGCCGCGGCGACTACGTGGCGGCCGCCTTCGGTGCGGCCAAGTCGAGCGGCGCGCACGTCATCGCCGCCACCGTGCCCGGCGGCAATCCGTCCCCCGCGGACAGCACGCGCACCGGAGCGGGGCCCGGTCTGGCCGCGGTGCTCAACGACACCGCCGCCCAGGAACTGCTCAAGTCGGCCGACCTGGTGGTGGACCTCACCCGGGAGGGATTCATCCACGCCCCGTTGCAGCAGGAAATCCTGGGGACCGGTACCCGCATCCTGTTCGTCTGCGACGCCCCGGACGTCCTCATCCGCAACCTGCCCAAGGAGCAGGACAAGGCGGAGGTCCTCAAGGGCGTCGCGCTGCTGGAGCGCGCGTCCGAGATGCGGGTGACCTCCGCGGCCGGCACCGACCTGACCGTCGAGGTGCCGGGCTCCAGGCCGGAGTTCCAGGTGGGCTTCGCCGACGACCCGGGCCGCTGGGACCACTGGCCGAGCACCATGGTGCTGTGCTGGCCGCGGATCTCCGACGGCCGGATCGTGCTGGCGGAGGGCGACATCCTGCTGCCGTTCAAAGAGTACGTACGTCAGCCGGTCACCCTGGACATCGCGGGCGGGCACATCGAGAAGGTCTCCGGGGGCGCCGAGGCCCAGCTGCTGAACGCCTTCTTCGACGACGCGCACGACGAATGGGCGCGCAGCCTGTCGCACATGGGCTGGGGCCTGATGCGGACGGCCGACTGGTTCGCCACCGCGCTGTACGGCAAGAACGAGCTGATGGGCATGGACGCGCGGGCCTTCGCCGGGAACTTCCTGTGGTCCACCGGCCCGCACCCCGTGCTCGGCCGCGAATCCTACGCGCACCTCGACATCGCCATGCGCGGCTGCACCGTCCGCGTCGACGGCCGGGACGTCGTCACCGCCGGCCGCCTCGTCGACTTCTGACACCGCCTGCCGCACCCGCAACCGGAGAACACATGCCATCCACCCAGTCGTTCGAAGTGGTCATCGTCGGAGGCGGTCTCGGCGGCATGACCGCCGCACTCTCGCTGCGGCAGCGGGGCCTGCGGGTCACCGTGCTGGAGCAGGCACCGCAGTTCGGCGAGATCGGCGCGGGCATCCAGACGGCCCCCAACGCGAGCCGGATCCTGCTCGGGCTGGGACTGCGCAGGCGCCTTGAGGCCATCCACACCGAGCCCCAGGAGCAGGTGCGGCGCCGGTGGAAGGACGGCAGTATCGTCGGCCTGACCCGGCTCGGCGATTTCTGCACGCAGCACTACAACGCCCCCTATTGGCACTACCACCGCGCCGACCTGCACAGCGTCCTCGTGGACGCCTGCGTCGACCCGGCCGGCCCCGGACCGGTCGTCGAGCTGCGCACCGCGAGCCGGGTCGCCGGGCTGGACCGGGGCGACCCCCGCCGCCCGGCCGTGGTGACCGACGACGGACGACGCTTCGAGGCCGACGTCGTGCTCGGCGCCGACGGCATCCGCTCCCGGGTCCGCGAGCTCATGGACCTGCCCGACACCCTGCTGTTCTCCGGCGAGATGGCCTTCCGGGCCCTGATCCCCGGCGACCTCATCGCCGCCGACCCCGCGACCCGATTCCTGATGGACCGCTTCCAGAGCACCATCTGGTACGGGCCCGACCGGCACCTGGTCCACTACATGATCCGCGGCGGCGAGTACCTCAACGTCGTCGGCTGCGTCCCGTGTACCGACGAGGCCGCCGAGAAGTGGACCGTCCCCGCCACGGCGCAGGACCTGGTCGACGCCTACCAGGGCTGGGACGACCGGGTCGCGGCGCTGCTGTCGAAGGCGAAGGACGAGGTGCCGGCCTTCGCCCTCCACCACCGCCGCCGCGACCCGGTCTGGATGGACGGCCGGGTGGCGCTCCTCGGCGATGCCTGCCACGCCATGCTGCCCTACCAGGCTCAGGGCGCCTCCCAGGCCATGGAGGACGCCGCCGTCCTGGCGGAGGAACTGGGCCGCGTCGGCGCGGACGGCGTCGAGGGCGCCCTGCGTCGCTACGTCGAACGGCGGGCCAAGCACGCCGGCATCGTCCAGGACGCCTCCTTGCAGAACAAGACCTTCTACCACCTTCCGGACGGCCCCGAGCAGCAGGCGCGCGACGACTTGCTCAGGCGCGGCTTCGACGGCGAGTCCGATGTCTCCTACGACTGGCTGTGGAGCGGCACGCCGCTCGACGACCCAGATCTGGGCGCCTACTCCTACAGCTTCGCCCGCTGACCGCGGCCGCCGGCCCGCCCGGCGGGGCGGTGCCCCGGCAGGCCCGTACGACTGGAGAGACATGAAGCCCGCAGCCTTCCGCTACCACCGGGCGCGCGACGTCGACGATGCCACGGCGCTGCTCGCCGACCTGGGCGAAGACGCCAAGGTCGTCGCCGGCGGCCAGAGCCTGGTCGCGATGATGAACTTCCGGCTGGCCCGCCCCAGGCACCTGGTGGACATCGCCGGTCTGCGCGAACTCGACCACCTCGACACCGGCGACGACGGCTGCCTGCGCATCGGGGCGCTCACCACCCACCACACGGTGGAGATCGCTCCCCCGCGGCGACTCGGGGCGGGATTCGACGTCATCCGCAACGCCATGGGGTGGATCGGCCACCTGCCGATCCGCACCCGCGGCACGGTCGGCGGCAGCGTCGCGCACGGCGACGCGACCGCCGAGTGGTGCCTGCTCGCCGTGCTGCTGGACGCCGAGTTCGTGACCCACAGCCCGCGCGGCCGACGCCGCATCCCCGCCCAGGGGTTCTTCTTCGGCTACTACACCACCGCCCTGGAGCCGGACGAGATCATCGTCGAAGTGGTCTTCCCGCGCCCGGCGCCGCACGCGGCACTCACCGAGTTCGCCGAGCGCCGAGGAGACTTCGCGATCGTGTCCGCGGCCGTGGACCTCGACGCCGACGGCCCGGCGGTCCGCGGCGGACGGGTGGCGCTCGGCGGGGTGGCCGCGATGCCGGTACGCGTACCCGAGGCGGAGGCGGTACTGGCCGACGGCGGTTCCTTCCGTGACTGCGCCGAAGCCGCGGCCGCGGCGGTGGACCCGCCGGGTGACACGAACGCGAGTCCCGCGTACCGAAGGCACCTCGTGCGCACCCTGGTCGAACGCGCCTGTGAGGAGGCGATGTCCCGATGAAGCCCGTCCAGGACCACCGGCTGGTCGGCAGGTCGGTGCCCCGCCGCGAGGATCCCCGCCTGCTGACCGGGCGCGGCCGCTTCGTCGACGACATCGAACTGCCCGGCATGCTCCACGCGCAGTTCGTCCGCAGCACGGTCGCACACGGCCGGATCACCTCCGTCGACCTGTCCGAGGCGCGCGCGGTCCCCGGCGTCCTCGCCGCGTTCACCGCGGACGACCTGGAGCTCGGCGACATCGTGGCGCAGCTCGGCCGTCCGCTCACCGAGTTCGTGCCCACGGCCATGCCGGTCCTCGCCGGCGACCGCGTCCGCTTCGTCGGCGAACCGGTCGCCGTGGTCGTCGCCCGGGACCCCTACACCGCCGAGGACGGGGTGGAAGTGGCCAGGGTGACGTACCAGGCGCTCCCGCCGGTCACCAACGAGGAACAGGCCCTCGCCGCCGACGCCGTGCCGGTGCACGAACAGGCCGCGCGTAACACCCTGGTCGACGTCACCCTGTTCGCCACCGATGGCATCGACGAGATCTTCGACAAGGCCGCGTGCGTGGTCCACGTGGAGGCGAGGACCGGGCGGCAGAACGCGCTCCCGCTGGAGACGCGCGGCGCCGTCGCGCACTGGGACGACCGGGAGGACCAGCTCGTCCTGCACACCTGCACCCAGGTCCCGCACCAGGTACGGACCGTGGCCGCGGGCTGCCTGCGGCTCGACGAACGCGCGGTGCGGGTCATCGTCCCGGACATGGGCGGCGGCTTCGGCCTCAAGTGCGTGGTCGGCCGCGAGGAGATCGCCGCCGCGGCGGCCGCGCTGCGACTGCGCCGGCCGGTCAAGTGGATCGAGGACCGCAAGGACGCGCTGTCGGCGTCCTTCCTCGCCCGCGAACAGCACTACACCGCCCGCGCCGCGTTCGACGCCGACGGCCGGATCCTCGGACTCGACGCGGACATCGTGTGCGACATGGGCGCCTACTCCTGCTACCCGTTCACGGCGGGTATCGAGCCGCTGATGGCGGCCGCCGAGATGCCCGGCGTCTACCGGGTGCCGGCCTACCGGGCGCGCGGTCGGGCGATCACCACCAACAAGGCGCCCACCGCCCCGTACCGGGGCGTGAGCCGCCCCCAGCACGTGATGGTCGCCGAGCGGCTCATGGAACGCGCCGCCCGCGAACTGGATCTGGATCCGGTCGAGATCCGGCGCCGCAATGTCATCACCGAATTCCCCTACACCGGCGTCAACAACATCACCTACGACCCGGGCTCGTACCTGGAATCCCTCGACCTGTGCGAGCGGACCCTGAAGGAGGCGGGCTGGTACGAGCGGCAGGCGGCCGCCCGCGCCGCGGGACGGCATGTCGGGATCGGCTACAGCTGCTTCAGCGAACGCACCGGCTACGGCTCGGGCGCCTTCGCCCAGCGCAAGATGGCGGTCGTCCCCGGCTTCGATCTCGCCGAGGTCCGCATGGACACCAGCGGCGCGGTCACCGTCACCACCGGCACGATGAGCCACGGCCAGAGCCACGAGACGACCATGGCGCAGATCGTGGCCGACGCGCTCGGCGTCGACCTCGCCAAGGTCAAGCTCCACCAGGGCGACACCGAGCGCATCACCTATGGCTGGGGCACCTTCGCCAGCCGCTCCATCGCGGTCGGCGGCAGCGCCGTACGCCTGGCCGCGGCCAAGCTCGGCGACAAGCTGCGCGCGATCGCCGCCGCCGAGTGGGGCATCCACCCGGACGAGACCGAACTGGACCTGGGGCGGGTCCGCCGTCGCGGCGCCCCGGACACCGCGCTCACCCACCAGCACCTCGCCGAGACCGCCTACCTCAAGTCGCATCTGCTGCCCAAGGACATCGACCCGGGCCTGACCGCCGGCGCCGTCTTCGACGGCTCCGTCGACGGCACCTTCTCCAACGCGACGCACGGAGCCGTCGTCGAACTGCACGAGGGCACCGGCCAGGTGGAGATCCTCGGCTACGTCTGCGTCGAGGACTGCGGCGTGGCGATCAACCCCCAGGTCGTCGAGGGCCAGTGCCGCGGGGGCATCGCCCAGGGCATCGCGGGCGCGCTCTTCGAGCAGGTCACCTATGACGCGCAGGGCGAGCCGTCGGCCACGAGCTTCATGGATTACAAGGTCCCCACCGCTCACGAGATCCCCGATGTCACCATCCTCCACCTGGAAACCCCCTGCGCCTTCACCGAGACCGGTGCCAAGGGCGCGGGCGAAGGCGGCACGATCGGGGCCCCCGCCGCGGTACTCAACGCCGTCAACGACGCCCTGCGCGCCACCGGCGTCGAACTGGACAACACCCCGATCACACCGGAGACGGTCCACCGAGCCCTGACCTCGTCAGCAGCGGAGCAGACACCATGAACGACACCAGCGGACTGGACGAGATCCAGCTCATCACCCTCGATGTCAACGGCACCTCGCACGAGGTGATCGCCCCGGCGCGCCGCACCCTGGTGGACGTGCTCCGCCACGATCTGCGGCTGACCGGCACCCACGTCGGCTGCGAGCACGGGATCTGCGGAGCCTGCACCGTGCTCGTCGACGGCATGCCGGCCCGGGCCTGCCTGATGTTCGCCGCGCAGGCGGAGGGGGCGCGGATCGCCACCGTCGAGTCCCTCGCCGACCCCGGCACCGGCGAACTCAGCGATCTGCAACGGGCGTTCACCGAGCACCACGGACTGCAGTGCGGCTTCTGCACCCCCGGCTTCCTGATGCTCGCCGAAGGCTTTCTCGCCGAGCGGCCGGAGGCGACCCGCGCGGAGATCCGCGAAGTCGTCGCCGCGAACCTCTGCCGGTGCACCGGCTACCAGACCGTCGTCGAGGCGATCGATGCCTGCGCGACCGCACGGCGCGACCGGCGGACCGCGGACACGAAGGAGACACCGTGCAACTGACCAACACCGTCCCCGTCAAAGCCGCACCCGACGCGGTGTTCGCCCTGATCAGTGACGTCCAGCGGGTCGCGTCCTGCATGCCCGGCGCAGCCTTGGAAGGCCGCGACGGCGACGCCTGGCGCGGCACCGTCAAGGTCAAGGTGGGCCCGATCACGGCCGCGTACGCCGGTACTGTGCGGTTCCTGGAAGTCGACACCGGCAAGCGCGTCCTGCGCGTGCACGCCCGCGGCGCCGACACGCACGGCAGCGGCGACGCCGAGGCAGAGGTCTTCCTCGAAGTCGTCCCGGACCAGGACGGCGCGCTGCTGAACCTCGCCACGGATCTGCTGATCCGCGGCAAGATCGCCCAGTTCGGCAAGGGTGCCATCGTCGCCGTCTCCGACCGGATCCTCCAGCAGTTCGCCCAGAACCTCGCGGACCTGCTGCTCTCCCCGGGCGGCGCGCAGTCCGCCGCGGGAGAAGGCACCGCCGCGGCGACATCCGGGGCGCCCGTTCGCGCGGGCACGGCGCCTGCCGCGGCACCGGCCGAGCTGAACGGCCTGTCGCTGATCGCCGGCCCGCTGCTGAAGAAGTACGGCCCGGTGATCGCCGCCTTCGCGTGCGGGTTCGTCCCGGGCTGGCTGCTGGGCAGGCGTCGATGAACGGACTGTACGGCGACACCGCGGATCTCACCTACCGCCGGGCCGGCTTCGGCGCCCCGGTCCGCCGCGGCGACCGACCCGCGATCGTCGTGGTGGACCTGACCCGGGGCTTCACCGAGGACTCCTACCCCTCGGGCACCGACCTGACCGACGTCGTGGCCGCGACCGCCCGCCTGATCGAGGCGGGCCGCCCCGCCGAGGTGCCGGTGGTCTTCACCGCCATCGCCTACACCGAGGCCGAGGCGTCAGGCGATGCGGTCCCCTGGCTGCACAAGGCGCCCGGCCTGCGCGTGCTGCTCGAGGGCAGCGAAGCCGTGGACGTCGATCCCCGGCTGCCCCGGCGGCCCGGACACGACCCGCTGGTGGTGAAGAAGGGCGCCTCCGCGTTCTTCGGCACCCACCTCGCCGCCGCGCTGACCGGACTCGGCTGCGACACCGTCCTGGTGTGCGGCGCCACCACGAGCGGCTGCGTGCGGGCCACCGCCGTCGACGCCGTCCAGTCGGGCTTCCCGGTGCTCGTGCCCCGCGAATGCGTGGGCGACCGGGCCGCCGGACCGGCCGACGCGGCTCTCTTCGACATCCAGGCCAAGTACGGCGACGTCATCAGTCTCGCTGACGCCGTCGGTTACCTCGGCTCCCTCTCCGCCCCGACCGCTTCGGGCGGCGCGCGGCGCACACGCCCATGAGGAGGGACCACATGCCCAGACGTTCGGTTCTGCAGGACGCACTCGCCGATCTTGCCGACGTGCCCGCGACCAGCCGCTGGATTCGGTCTGGGGACGTACGGCTGCACGCGCTCGACTACGGGGGCGACCTCCCTCCACTGGTCGTTCTGCCCGGCATCACCAGCCCCGCGATCACCATGGATTTCGTCGCCCGCGAACTGACCGACCTGGTCAGGCCGGTAGTGGTGGACGTCCGCGGCCGGGGGCTGTCCGACGACGGCGGAGGCTACGGACTGGAGGACTACGCCTCGGACACCGAGGCCCTGATCACCGGGCTGGGACTCGACCGGCCGCTGCTGCTCGGCCACTCCATGGGCGCGCGGATCGCGGCGGTCGTCGCGGCCCGCGCCGCGGTACCCCTGCGCGGGGCCGTCCTGGTCGACCCGCCGCTGAGCGGCCCGGGCCGGGCACCGTACCCGACCGGCCTGGACGCGTTCCTGCGCCAGTTGTCCGAGGCCAGGCGCGGCACGGACGCCGACGAGGTGGCCGCGTCCTGGCCCGCCTGGCCGCGACGGGAACAGGAGCTGCGGGCGCGCTGGCTGTCCAGCTGCGCGCAGGAGGCCGTCGTGGCCACCCACCACGGCTTCGAGCACGAGGACTTCTACGACTGGTGGCCCTCGGTGCCGGCGCCCGTCGCCATGCTGTACGGGGCCGACAGCCCGGTGGTCACCGCGACCGGGGCCGAGGAGGCCGCTGCGCGCAACCCGCGGGCAGCGCTGCAGCCGGTCCCCGGCGCCGGGCACATGGTGTTCTGGGATGCCCCGGCGGCCGCTCTCACAGCCCTGCGCGAGGCCGTGCGGGCGATCCTTTCCCCGCCCCGTCCCACCGGCCACAGCGTGTTTAGGTGTGACCATGTCCGATGAGACCCCGGTTTCCGAAACCGCCCCGCAGGCCCCCGTAGCGCTGACCGCCGCCCCCGGCTACCAGGTACGCCGCTTGTACCAGGCCTATCTCGCCGTCTGGTTGCGTGAGGTCGACCCGGTGCTCACCGGGCCGCAGTTCGCCGTGCTCCAGACCGTCCAGGCATATCCGGGCCGTGACCAGAGCTCGCTGGCGTCGGCGGTGGCACTGGACACCTCGACCATGGCGGACGTGGCCAGGCGGCTGGAGAGGCGGCAGCTGATCACCCGTCGCACCGCGGCCGACGACGGCCGCCGCAAACTGCTCTACCTCACCGAGGAAGGCGAAAAGGTCCTCAGCGAGGCCGAGCACCGCACCCGGGCGCTGGACGAGCTCCTGCTGGAGCCGTTCGGCAGCGCCGGCCGTGAAACCGTTCTGCACATGATCACGTCCCTCGCCGACCACTGGGTGGGACTGGCCTCGGGCTCATAGCCCTCCCGGTCGCCGGACCGCCGTACTCGGGCGCGCTCCGGGCGAGGGGAAGGGCGTCGCCCCGTATCTCAACCGGAGCATTCCATGACGGATCATCACATCGGCCTGATCGTGCCCAGCTCCAACCTGACGATGGAGACCGAGCTGCCGCGGATGCTGGGCGCCCGCGAGGCCGCCCTGCCCGGCGACCGCTTCGTGTTCCACAGCAGCAGGATGCGGATGAAGCACGTCACGCCCGAGGAACTGCGCGGGATGAACGCGCAGACCGAGCGGGCGGCGCTGGAGCTGGCCGACGCCCGGCCCGACGTCGTCGCCACGGCCTGCCTGGTCGCCATCATGGCCCAGGGGCCGGGGCACCACTGCGTCGCGGAGGCCGCGATCAGCTCGGCGCTGCGCGCCGAAGGCGCCGAGGCCCCCGTGGTCTCCAGCGCCGGCGCGCTGCTGAGCGCCATCGAGGCCCTCCGGGCCAGGCGGGTCGCGATCATCACGCCGTACCTGAAGGAGCTCACCGCCCGGGTCGCCGACTACATCGAGGACACCGGAATCGAGGTGGTCGACGCGCTCAGCCTCGAAGTGCCCGACAACCTGGCGGTCGCCCGCCTGGAACCCGCCGATCTGCGCGCACACTGGCGGCGTCTCGATCTGCGCCGCGCCGACGCCCTGGTGCTGTCGGCGTGCGTGCAGATGCCGTCCCTCGCGTCGATCCAGCCGGTGGAGGACGAAGCGGGGCTGCCGGTGCTCTCGGCGGCCACCTCGACAACGTTCCGCATCCTCACGGAACTCGGCCTGCCTCCGGTCGTACCGGGCGCCGGAAGCCTGCTCAGCGGCCGCGTGACCAGCCCGGTCGCCGGCTGAGCCCAGGGAATCGGGCCGGCCGCACCGGCGACGCATTCCTCGGCGCGGCAGCCACGCGCGCGTGGCTCGTGAACCGGCGATGTCCCGCAACTGATCCACCCCCCTGCCCCTGCACAGCCCTCCACCGAAAGGCACACATCCATGAGCAATGCGGATCGGCAAGGACGACGAGGCACCACCGTCGAGGCGAACGGCGTCAACCCCGTTCCCGACACCGAACGGCGCGGAAAGCCGCGCGATCTGTTCGCCGTGTGGTTCGCCTGGAACATATCGATCCTCGGCGTCAGCTACGGAATCTACGTCTTCGGCCTCGGCCTGAACGTCTGGCAGACGATTGTCGCGGGAATCATCGGGTATCTCGCCTCGGCCACCCTCGTCGGCATCCTCGCGGTCGGCGGGCCCCGCACGGGACTGCCCACGCTCACCCAGACGCGCTTCGCCTTCGGCATCAAAGGCAACAGGATCCCCGCGTTCTTCGCCTACCTGTCCAACATGGGCTGGAAGGTGACGATCGTCACCCTCGCCTCGAGTTCCGGCGCCCATCTGTTCGCGAAGCTGTGGCCGTCGGTGTTCGCGAGATCCGACGGTTCGAGCACCACCCCCGCGCTGGTGTTGTGGTTCGTGGTCGTGCTCGCGGTGACGATGACGGTCGCCGTGCTCGGGCACCAGCTGATCATGAGGCTCGAAGTGTGGATCTCGTGGGTGACCGGCGTCATGACCCTCGCCTTCCTCGGGTTCGTGCTGCCCAAGATCGAGTGGTCGCACCTCGGCGAGGCCCGCGCGGGCGGGGCGCTGGAGTTCGTCGGCGGCATCATCATGGCGATGACGCTCGTCGGCCTGGGCTTCCTGAACTACGGCGGCGACTTCGCGCGCTACCTTCCGCGCGAGACCAGGGCGCGCGGCGTGATCGGATGGACGGTCGCCGGGCTCAGCACACCGGTCGTCATCATGCTCGTCGTCGGGGCGTTGCTGGTCGGCGGGGATCCGAAACTCGGCAGCGCCGCGGCCGCCGATCCCATCGGAGCTCTGACCGCACTGCTGCCGATGTGGTTCTTCGTTCCCTTCTCCATCGTGATCGTCATCTCGCTGGTCTCGGCGGCCATCACCGGCATGTACAGCTCGGGCCTTGCGCTGATGGCGGTCGGCGTTCCGCTGGCCCGCTCCGTGACGACCGCGATCAACGCGACGATCATCGCGGCCGGCGCGTTCTACCTGGAGTTCGTCTCCACCTCGTTCCTCGCGACCTTCGAGTCCTTCCTGTCGCTCATCGCCGTGATGATGGGCACCATGGGCGCGATCCAGCTCGTCGACTTCGTCCGGCAGCGCCGCATGGGCTGGAACACCGACATGGCCAACCCGCGCGGTCACGGCGGGCGCAACGGGCGATGGACGGCGATCACGAGCCTGGTCGTCGGGACTGTCCTGGGCCTGGGCCTGGTCACCAGTTCCGACCCGAACTTCGCGAAGATCACCGGATTCCTGCTCACGCCGAGTGCGCGTGCCGGGGTGTTCGGCTCGAGTGGGCTCGGGATCGTCATCGCCATGGCGATCGGCGCCGCGCTGTACACGTTCCTCACCTTCGGGCTCCACCTGGACCCGAAGCCCGATCACTCGCTGGCGACCGGCACCGGCGCCGCGCGCGGCGCCGGCCAGGCCGTGGCCGACCTGAACGAACACTGACCGACCCGGTGGCGGCGGGACCACAGCGCCTCGCCGCCGCCCGAGGAGCTGACAGCCATGTCCTCATACGAGACCGCGCTGGAGCGGTTCCGGAAGCCGGATCCGTGGCACTCGCCCGCCACCTACTGGTTCTGGCATCACCTGCCCGACAAGGACACGATCCGCGCCCAGGTGCGACAGATGCACGACGCCGGGATCCTCAGCTTCCAGGTACAGGCGCGTCTGTCGTACCCGATCGCGGGCTACCTGGACGAGGACTACCTCGCCGCCTGCCGGTGCGCCGTCGAGACGGCCGCGGAGCACGGCATGATCGTGGGCATCTACGACGACTACAACTGGCAGACCGGCCATGCCGCGGGTCGCGCGGTGAACGGGCACGACGAGTTGCGCGAGCGGCACCTGTTCTGGATGCGGATCGCCGCGGGGAACAGCGAGGGGGCGCTCGGGAAGATCCGGTCGGCGACCGAGAACCTGGGCCCGGCCGCGATGGCGTGGCATTACGAGGGCGGCGTGGTCGCCTGGGCCGACTGGCGGACCGAGTACGTGCTCGTCAAAGCACCGACGCAGAGCACGGTCTTCGAACAGCCGGGGCTCGTCGACCGGACGGAGGGTGCCGCCGACGGGTGTCGCGTCCACTTGGCCGAGCCCGTGCCGGACGAAGCCGAGGCGATCGTGTTCGTCTCGGCCCGGTGCGCCACCTCCCGGCTGGTCAACCCGGTCGATCCGATCGCCGTCGACCGCTTCATCGAGGCCGGCTATCAGCCGTTCGCCGACGCTCTGGGGGAGTTCTTCGGCAGCACTGTCGCCTACATGTTCTTCGACCAGCCGCATGCCGTGTACTACGACTGGGAGGCGCGCACCGGCGATCTGCGCTCGGCGATGCCGTTCCACGCCCGTCTGGCCTCCTCGATCCGGGAGCGCTGGGGCGAGCGGACACCTGACGTGCTCGCCGCGGTGCTCGACGGGGACGACCCGGAGCGGCTGAGCCTTCGCGCCCAGTTCTACGAACACTTCAGCGGCTACGCGATGGAGACGTTCCTCGGCCGGCTGCGTGCCTGGAGCCACGCCCACGGTCTGCGCCAGTCCGGCCACGAGGTGCTCGGACACGTCGGCGGGTGGCGGCTCGACACCTCGTTCACGAACTGGGACCTGCGCGTGAACTTCGGGCTCGACCACTTCGGTGTGGACGGTTACCGGGACCTGACAGCGGTGGACGCCCAGGACGCCCTCACGCAACTCAGCCCGGTGTTCGGCGACTCGGTCGCCCGCCGCCACGGCCGCAGCGGCACGATGGTCGAACAGTACTTCCTCACCCCGCCCCAGGGCGGGGCACCGTGGTCCGGCCACTGGGGGTTGAGCCTGCAGGAGCTGCGCACAACGGCGATCAACCACCATATGCAGGGCATGCGGCAGATGATCTTCCACGGGTTCTACCAGACCCACGGCCACGACGCGGACCACGCATCGCTGAGCAATCCCCGCTTCGACTTCCCTCCGGGGATCAACTTCGAGCCCTGGTTCGCCGATCACTATCCGCGGTTCGCGCTCGAAAGCGCCCGTCTGAGCGAGTTCCTGGAGCCGGTGACACCCCAGGCCGAGGTAGCGGTCCTGTATCCACTGCGCACGGTGTGGACGGCGGGGCAACGCGGCGCGCAGGCCTCCGCGACGGGCGAGTGGACGCGCGCGCTCACCGAAGCCGGAGTCGGCTTCCACCTCGTCGACGAGCGCGACCTCGAGGCCGCCACCGTGGCAGAGGGAGCGGTGTGCTTCGGCGAGCGCCGGTACCGGGCGCTCGTGCTGCCCGCCGTGACCACACTGCGCTCCGCCGCGGTACTGGCCCAGGTCCGCCGCATCGCCGAAGCGGGGACACGGGTGCTCGCCAGCGGCACGACGCCCACCGTCTACCAACACGGACCGCAGACCGCCGGGGCGGACTGGGCGGAACTCGCCCCCGCGGTGGAGGTGCTCGCCGCGGTCCCCGGTACGGAGGCTCTTCGCGGGCTCGCCCCGTACGACGGGAGCGTGCCGACACTGCGCACACCGGACGGGTCGGCGGTGCGCTGGCGCGGTGGCCCGGAGTCACCCGACGCATTCAGGTTCGCGTGCTTCGCCGAACCCGGGGCCGAAGCCGGGGCGACGGTGGAACTCGTGCTGCCTGAAGGGACCTGGCAGGTCGAGGAGTGGATGGCCGCCGACGGAACCGTGCGCAGCCTCGGTTCCGCCGAGAGCACGGTCGTGTTGCATATCGAGCCGAATTCACTACGCCTGCTGCGCGCGCGATACGGCGCAGAACCCTGGTGCGGCGCTCCGGGAACCACCGAAGGGTACGAACACGAGGACGGAGCCGAATGGTCGAGGCCGCAGGTGCTCGGATCCGACTGGCTCCTCGAGATCCCCGACGACGCCCACGAGCAGGCGGGCACCTGCCGCGAGATCGAGGTCACCTGTGGCTGGGAGCGTCAGGGCCTTCCGACGTTCGCGGGCGCCGCCGATTACGTGCGGCGGATCGCGCTCGATGCGCCGACCGCGGTGGAACTGACGCTCCCGGCCGTCGCCGGAGGGGCGTCCCTGTCCGCGAACGGAACGAGAGTCGCGGAACGCGCGTGGTCGCCCTATCGCTTCACGATCCCCGCCGACCACCTGCGATCGGGCTCGAACGAACTGCGTATCCGCCTCACGCCGTCGGCGGCCAACCGCTACTACGCCGGCACCGGCCTTCGCGCCGCACCCGAGCCATGCGGACTGCTCGCTCCGCCCGTGTTGCGCCGCCAGGTCTCACCACCGCTTCTCGACACCGACCACTGACCAGTGCCCAGGCCGTCCCGCCGATCCGCGGCAAGCGCGGCCGGCCACTGCGCCATCATCTGCCGGCGACGACTGCGCACCGCACTGTGTCGGGAGCAAGGGCGGGCGATCGCCCCAGGGGATGGCCCGCTCGCTGCGTCAGAACGCATTCGTAGCAGTCGGGCCCGCGCAGCCTCACATCCGGGATCTCAGCACGTCGACCTCACAGCCCGGCGCGAACGGGTCGAAGCCGTGCTCGCTCAGCCAGCGAATTATCAGCAGGCTCCGAAACGACCACCACGCGCGGATCACGTCGAGGTCGACGCCGGTGCCATAGCCGGCGATGACGTCGGCGAGGTGCTCCTCGTGTCCGAGCGTGAAGGTGGCGAGGTCGTACAGGGCATCTCCCTGGCCCGCCTCGGACCAGTCGATGATGCCGGTGACCTCGTCGCCGTCGACGAAGACGTGCGCGATCTGCAGGTCGCCGTGCGTGAACGCCGGAGTCCACGGCCGCAGCGCGGCCTCGGCGACCTGGCGGTTGCGGGTGACCAGGTCAGCGGGCAGGAGGCCGTTCGTCACGAGCAACTCGCACTCGGCGTCGAGTTCCGCCGCCAGCGCGACGGTGCTCCGCCCGGCCCGGCCCGGCAGGGGCGGCAGCGGCGCGTCGTGCAGCTTCCGGATGGCGGCGCCCGCCGCGGCCCACGCCGCCGGCGACCCGGTCGACGGCCCGCCGAGGCGCCCGAGCGTCGCCCCCGGGAGTGCGGCGATCGCGAGCACGTGCGGCTTGTGCCACAGGACCTCCGGGGTCGGGACCGGCGCGAGGGACATCGCCTCGACCTCGGCGTCGATGCGCGCCTGATCGGCGTCCACCTTCAGGAACACGTCACCGACGCGCAGAGTCGCGCGCTCGGAATGGGCGACGACGACCTCGACCTCATCCATGGGCGACCAGTATCCCGGGGATGATCGCCGACGTCGCCGGGTTTACCGCGTGCGATTACGCGGCTGACCGCGTCCCGCCACCCGGCGGCCTCGTGCCCGACACCGACCTCCGACCAGGTCAAGCCCACCACTTTTGTTAGGAGTCCTAAGCTGGGCCGAGTAAGACGCTCAGGCACAGTGGGCAGCGGATGTGACGGAGCACGGCAGATTGCGAGTGTGCTGCTGGTGGGCTCGTAGCACCGGGACGGGCATGGGACGGCCGTCACCTGCCCGGGGCCGGGGTGGTGGGGTGGCGGCCCTCTCTAACTCCTCGGCCGAGATGGCCTCGACGCGAAGCGCTTCCTCCCACCCGCAGACTCAGGCACCGGGTCAGGGGCCGCTCTACAACGGAACGATCTTCCACTGCGTGACCGACGGATTCATGATCCAGGGCGGCGATCCCCAAAGAGATGGCCGAGGAGGGCCGGTCATCCCCGTCGGTCCGACCCCGCACCTGACCAACCGGCACACCATCCTCGGTGAAGTCGTGCAGGGCCAGGAGGTCGTCGACGCCACTGCCAAGGCCCCGACAGGACGGAACGACCGCCCCCTCACGGACGTGACGATCCAGCAGTTCCCGGTCAAGGTGGGCGGCCTGTAACCTGCCGGGCCCGCGCGCCGCGGAAGGGCCGATCCCGGATACCTTCGCCGTCCCGGTCCGGCGCCACCATGGCACGGGCCGACCTGAGGGGTCCCGACCGTGCTTCTGGATGCTGCCGGCGACGCCGACTGCTGCTCCGGGTAAGGGAGTTGGAAGGCGTCAGGATGCCTGGACCAGGGTGGCCAGGGGAGCTTCTGCCGCGTCTGCCGCGGAACGCGACAGGTACAGCGTGGTGTGGAAGTAGCCGTGGGTCTCCCTGCCCTGCGGATCCTCACCGGCCGCGGTCACCGCGTCGATCGCGTACCGCTGCTCCTGCTCGCTGGTGAAGCGGCGCTGCGGAAACGTACGGGTGGCGGCCTTCTCGGTACTCAGGCCGTACGACTCCAGGCACTCGGCCGTGCGGCGGTAGGAGTGGGTTCGCAGCACGAACGCGGCGACCCACACCGGGCCGTGGACGCAGTCCAGGAGAGACTCGAAGGTGAGAGGGGACAGGAAGCTGGCTCCGCCGGTGACGGTGATGAGGCGGGTGTGGCCTACGGCCTGGCGCAGGGCCGGGCTGGGCGGCATTGTCTCCAGATTCTCGGCGAACCCCTCGTCCAGCAGGCCGACAGCGTGTGCGTAGGAGATGGCACAGGGGGCGGCGTCGAGCCCGATGACGCGAGCCGGGTCCGGGCGCCGGTGCGCCGCGTAGTAGGCCCGGTCCCATTCGATCAACTCTGCGGTGGTCAGCTCCGTGGCCTGCGGCGATGTGTAGTGGGCGTACAGGTCCTCCAGGGTGAGATCGTGGTTGAGCAGGGCGGCGTTGATGCCGTAGGAACAGCACAGGTCCAGCACCGTGGCCGGGCCTGCGGTCCGGCGCGCTGTGAGCATGCGCCGGAAGACGGGCTGGGCATGATGAGGGGTTTGGTATTCCCAGGGGCCCAGCTCACGAAAGTACGCGCGAGGGTCCGGCTGATCGTAGATGCCATCGAACTGAGTCATCGTCCCTGCAGCGAGGCCCGACGTCTGCCGGGAGCTGCTGACCACGGGTGCCGGCGAGCCGTTCGACCGTGCATGGGTCATCACGTGTTCCCTCTCGCCCTGATCCGGAACTGCCCTCCGACAACAACTAACGGGCGACGTGACCGGTTGGGAACAAGGCGGAGACGAAACCAGCCAGGCACGCCCTCGGCACCCACATAGACATCACCGACAGCCCTCGTCCTCAGAAGCCACCGGCGCCAGTAGCCGCTGTCAGGCGAACCCTCCCGGCATCACTCGGTCAAGTTCAGTAGCGCCCCGGCGCGACCGGTCGCTCCTGCGGGGGCAGCCCGTCGCGCAGGTGAGCGTGCCGAGCATCGAGCGACAACTCCGCGTGAGGGCTAGGCCAATGGCACAATCGCAATGCCCTCTACTGCCTCATCCACGGCGCACGAAGCGACCTCGGTGAGTCGGTCAGCGATCTAGTACACGCTGGAGTCATGCATGACGGCGGACCCTTCCTGCGAAAGTCGTATCGACACGAGCAGGCCCCACCCTGCACGCGTCTACGACTGGCTGCTGGGCGGCAAGGACAACTATCCGGTTGATGAGGAGGTGGCGGCGAAGCTGCCACCGGAGGCGCGTCTCAACGCCATGCGCAACAGGGCGTTCATGCACCGCGCGGCGGCCTGGCTGGCCGGCAACGGCATCGACCAGTTCCTCGATATCGGTACGGGCATCCCGACCCAGCCGAACCTGCATCAGATCGTGCAAGGCATAGTGCCGTCGGCGCGGATCGCCTACGCCGACAACGACCCCATCGTGCTGCGGCACGCGGAGGCTCTGCTCATCAGCAGTCCCGAGGGAAACACCGACTACATCGAGGCCGACGTACGGAAGCCGGGAGTCATCCTCGACCACGCCCGTACGTTCCTGGACTTCACCCGGCCCGTCGCGCTGTCGATGATCGCGCTGATGCACTTCATCACCGACGACGAAAACCCCTACGGTCTTACACGGACGCTTCTCGACGCGCTGCCCTCGGGCAGTTACTTCATGTTCTCCCACGGCACGGCGGACGAGCACCCGCACCTCGTCAAGTCGGTGACCACGACGTACCGCAAGGGCGAGATCCCCCTGCGCATGCGTACGCGGGCCGAGATCGAGCCGTTCTTCGAGGGCCTGGAACTGGTGGCTCCAGGGCTGGTCACAGCGACCAAGTGGTACAAGGATTCACCGGCTCCCACCGAGGAGCTGAGCGGCTTCTACGTCGGCGTCGCCCGCGTGCCGTAAGGATGTCCTCGCACCCGAGGGCAGGGGGCGGCCGACGCCGGAGGGCCGCGCAGAGCCCGCGAGCGATCAAGCTGTGCTTCCACGGCCTGACGGGCTCCCTCCCGGACGAACAAGACGATCCGATGCGCGACTTCCTTGTGACAGCGGACAGCGAAGCGGTGCGGATCAAGGTCACGGTGAGGACCTGGGGGATCACGCGTCAAGTTGACGTGGGGGCTGCACGACCGATTCCCCGACGACGAGTGGCATTTCGAGGCGACTACCGATCACGCTCCTGGAGAGGACATGCGCGATCTCGCCATGGAGATGCGCAGCTTCCTGGAGGCTGAACCACCGGCGTGATCGGAGGGTGCCCGGCTGGCCGCCTAGGGTGAACGGCACAGCAGGCGAGACTGTCGGCGGGTGATCAGGCGGCAGGCCGGTTCCAGAAGGGCTTCGTGCATGTCGGCCGGCGACGGGCCCGTCCGGCTCCCCCTCTTAGCGCCCTGACGTGGGAGGAGTCGACCACGCACCGGGACCAGTCCAGCCGGGCAGCCGCATTGAGCTCGGCCAACAGGACCTCGTGCAACCGCTGCCGGACGCCGGCCTCGTTCCAGTCCCGAAGCCGCCACGAGCACGTCATGCCCGAGCCGAACCGAACCCTCAACTCCCGCCCCGGACGCGGGGACCTGGGCCGATCCATCTGACGCGGTTCTCTCCACCACCCAGCGGTGACAGCCGAGCCGGTTCGATGATTCGGTGCCCTTGCGGGCGATGCGAGGGGTGATGTTCCGCTCTCGAAGCCATCGCCGCAGGTGGGCGTAGTCATACCCCTTGTCGACGTGGGCCGCGGTCGGGCCGGCCAGAAGCCTGCGGCACCCGCCCGAACCCGGCCGGCAGACCGGGGCCGAGTCGCCTGTCGCCTGGGCCCGGACAAAGACCTGGAAGATCCTCCGCGACTGCCGTCTCAAGGGCTACGGAACGCCTCTTGGAGAAGATCATCCCAGTTCGTGAGAAATTGTGAGACGAGTGCTCCGGAAACGATCGAGGGCCTCGTCTCACGAAGTGTGATCCAAGGCCCTGACCTGCAACGACGGAGAGAACTCCAGTCGGGACGACAGGATTTGAACCTGCGACCCCTTGACCCCCAGTCAAGTGCGCTACCAAGCTGCGCCACGTCCCGCTGCGGAGTCACGCGGTGGGTTCCGCGTGATCACGCAGGTCAACACTACCGCACGCGTACGGGTGCTGCCGCCGACCGCTCCGTGACCGGGTCGGCGACGCGGGTCGCGCGGCGGACCGGAACGAGGAGGGCGGCCCCGGCGGCGGTCAGGAGGAACAGCGCGAGCAGGGCCCAGGCGTGGGTGTAGCCGGAGGCGTACGGCAGCCCGGAGGGCTGGAGCCGGCCGGTGACCAGGACGCTGGTGAGAGCGGCGCCGATGGAGCCGCCGATGGTGCGGATGTTGGCGTTCATGCCGGTCGCGGCGCCGGTCTGCTCGGGCGGGACACTGCCGACGATGAGGTTGGCCATCGAGGCGAAGGCCAGGCCGATGCCAAGGCCGAACAGTCCCGCGACGACGCCGATCTGCCACTGCTTGTCGTGCCAGAGGGTGAGGAAGCCGCAGGCCAGCGCACCGAGCGCGGCTCCCGCGGTGAGCTGCGCCTTGGCGCCGACGCGGTGTTCCAGGCGGCCGCCGATGACGCCCGAGAGGAACATGGCGATGAGCATCGGCAGCATGAGCAGGCCGGACTCGGTGACGGTGGCGCCGAAGCCGTAGCCGGCCGAGGCGGGGGTCTGGACGAAGCCGGGCAGGAAGGACCAGATCGCGTACATGCCGGCGCCGAAGAGGAGGGCGGCGGTGTTGGTGGTCCAGACGGCGGGCAGCCGCATCACGCGCAGGTCGATGAGCGGGGTGGCGGAGCGGGACTCGGTGAGCAGCCAGACGGCGAACAGGACGACGGCCGTACCGAACAGGCCGAGCACCCTGGCCGAGCCCCAGCCCCACTGTCCGGCCTGGCTCAGCGGCAGCAGCAGCGCCACCAGCCAGGCGGAGAGCAGCCCGGCACCGAGCCAGCTGACGCTGCCCTCGGCCCGCTTGGGCGACTCGGGAACATAGCGGGCGGCGATCAGGACGGTCGCCGCGACCACGCCGACCGGGATCCAGAACAGCCAGCGGTAGTCGAGCGCCGAGACGATCGGTCCGGCGGCCACGATGCCGACGCCACCGCCGGCCGCGATCACCGCGGACAGGTTGCTGATGCTGCCGCTGACCTCGGCCGGGGTGAACTCGTCACGGATGATGCCGAAGGAGAGCGGGAACAGGGCGCCGCCGATGCCCTGGACGACCCGGGCGATGATCAGGACGCCGATGTTCGGTGCGAGCGCGGCGACGAGACAGCCGGCCAGGACGGCCAGCAGGACGGCGACGAGGGTGCGCTTCTTGCCGACCAGGTCGCCGACCCGGCCGAGTATCGGGGTGAAGACCGAGGCGGACAGCAGGTAGGCCGTCATCACCCAGGTCGCGGTGGACTGGGAGGTGTGCAGGGCATGCTGGACGGTCGGCAGGGCCGGCGCGACCAGCGACTGGAGCATGGAGAACACGCCGGCACCGGTCGCGAGGACCGCGAAGGTGAGGCGGGTGGACTTGCGGGGCATGAAAAGGCCTCTCCGATATCGGAACGGAGGGAAACAGTGCGGGAGACGTCCGTGAGCGTGCGGGAAGGGGACACCGGGCCGCGTCCGGCCATGGCGGTACCGCTCCGCACTGCTAAAGTGGAGGTACCCCTCCACTCTACTGGAGGCAACCCTCCGCTTCAACCGAAGTCGAGGAACACCTCCGGTTCACCCTTGTCACGCGGGAGGCAGCAGTGACGGACAGCCCGTTCCCCGTCAGTGAGATCGTCGCGTCCCGGAGACCGCACCGTAAGGACGCGGCCCGCAACTACGACGCGCTGGTGACGGCCGCCCGCGAGGCGTTCGCCGAGCGCGGCGCGGACGTCTCCCTGGAGGACGTCGCCCGCCGCGCGGGGGTCGGGATCGGCACCCTGTACCGGAACTTCCCCACCCGCCGCGACCTCTTCGAGAGCGTCTACGCGGACGAGGTCAACGCGCTGTGCCGGGCCGCCGTGGACCTGGCCGAGCTGGAGCCGTGGGAGGCGCTGACCTCGTGGCTGGACCGCTTCTCCGGCTACATGGTCACCAAGCGGGCGGTGCGCGAGGCCCTGAACGACGAGTCGGAGATCTTCCAGGCCTGCCGTGACTCGATGTACGCGGCCGGCGGCCCCCTGATGGAGCGGGCCCAGAAGGCGGGCGTGGTCCGCACCGACATGGAGATCGGCGACCTGCTCCGCATGGTCTCCGGCATCACCGCGACGGCATTCGAGGACGATGCCCAGCGCAACCGCGTCCTCGGCATCGCCCTGGACGGGGTACGCGCCGGCCGGTAGGGAGTCGCGCGGTCGACCGGCCCTCCGGCCTCCCGTCAGAGCATTCAGAGCCTTCAGAGTTTTACGACGACGAGCGCGACGTCGTCCCGGCCGCCGCTGGCGACGCCCAGGCGGGCCAGCACCGTGTCGGCGAGCTGTTCGGCGCCCAGGTGGATGAACTCGCCGAGGACGGCGGCCAGTTGCCCCAGGCCGACATCGATGTCCTGGTCCCGCCGCTCGATGAGCCCGTCGGTGTACAGGACGAGGGTGTCGCCGGGCTTGTACGGCAGGATCGCCTGCGGGCGGGGGACGTGCTGCGGGCGGGCGCCGAGCGGCGGGTCGGTGGCCTGGTCCAGCAGTTCGCAGCTGCCGTCGGGGTGGACGAGCATCGGCGGCGGATGGCCCGCACTGCTGTAGGTGATCAGACGGCTGCGCGTGTCGACGACCGCCTTGACGGCGGTGGTGCCCAGCGCTCCCTCGACGGACCTGGCGTACAGGCCGAGGACCTCCAGGGCCTGGGCGGGGCGTTCCAGGGCCCGGATGGCGGCGGACAGGGCGCTGCGGAGCATGCCCATGACGGCCGCCGCATCGAGGCCGTGGCCGATGACGTCGCCGACCGCGACGGCGAGCCGGTCGGGCGGGATGTCGACGACGTCGTACCAGTCGCCGCAGACGTTGAGGGAGCCGGTGGCGGGCAGGTAGCGCACCGCGATGTCGCGGTGGTGGGCCAGGTCGGGGGCGTGCAGCATGGCTTCCTGCAGGGCGACGGCGACCTCGCGTTCGCGGGTGTGGGCCTGCCGGAGTTCCTCATTCAGCCGTTGCAGCTCCCGCGCCCGTGCGTACAGTTCCGCCTCCAGCGCCTGTGTCTCCTGCGGACGCTCCGCCGCCCGGATGCCCTCGGGGTGGGCGGCCCGGTACTCCTTGACGAACGCGGTGACGTCCTCCACCCGGTGGATGATGTAGGTCACCTGCCCTTCCGGGCCGAGCACGGGGGTGTTCACCGGGGACCACCAGCGCTCCTCGAAGACTCCGGGCCGGCCCATGACGGGGATGTCGTACTTCTGCAGCGCCATCGTGTCGGACCGGCCGGTGGCGAGGACCCGGTGCAGGGAGGCACCGAGGTTCTTGACCCCGTCGGCGTCCGGGTCGGCGGGGTTGTCCGGGAACGCGGTGAAGATGTGCCGCCCGAGCAGGTCCTCCCGGGTGCGTCCGGTGGCGGCCAGATAGGCCCGGTTCACATCGACGATGACCAGGTCCGGACCCAGTACCAGATACGGGCTCGGTGTCGCGGCGAACAGCGCCGTGTGATCAACCCGCGATGCCACCGCTGACGCTCCTTCCCGCCTCAACGGCTTCATCCTCAATCTACGGTCGGTCCTGCGGCTCTGCCCGCCGTGCGGCATCGGGGGGCACGGTCCCCGCGGGCCTGCCTGGGGCGGGCCGCGGCCGGGCGTGTGAACCCGGCGGGCCGGCGCGGGTCGTGCCAGGCTGGGAATCCGGCCGGCGGACCCGCGAGGTGCCGCCGGGCCCGCGCGGCGGTCTCGGCCGCCGGGGCCGTGTGTCGACGCTGGGAACGGTGAGTACGGATGAGCACGAGTTCCTCGGACGGCCCGGATCGCGGTCCCGCCGAGGCCGCGAACGGGCCCGCCGTCTCCCGCCGGGAGTTCGACGCGCTCTTCGAGGCGGTCCGCACCTGGGGCCGCTGGACCCCGGCCGACCGCGGCGCCTGGAACCGGGTGACCCCGGAGCGGGTACGACGGGCCACGGGCGCCGTGCGGTCCGGTCAGGTCGTGCCGCTGGCGCTGCCCTGGAACACCGTGCCCGGCCCCGACAACCCCAGGCCCGCCCTGCACCACATGACCGATCTCGGTGACGTGGAGAGCCCGGAGCCCGCCACCCACAAGGACTTCATCGCCGCCGACTACCACGGCAAGGCCGTCACCCACCTCGACGCCCTGTGCCATGTCGCCTACCGGGGGCAGCTGTACGACGGCCGGACGGCGAAGGACGTCGTCGGCGCGGCGGGGGTCCGCTTCGGAGCGGTGTCGGCGCTCGGCCCCCTCGTCACCCGGGGCGTGCTCCTCGACCTCCCCGCCGTCCTGCGGATCCGCTGGCTGGAGCCCGGGCTGGCGGTGCACGCGGAGGACGTCCTCGCCGCGGAAGAGGCACTCGGCGTGCGGATCGGCGAGGGCGACGCGCTGCTCCTGCGCTCCGGGCAGACCCGCCGCCGGGCGGACCTCGGCGCCTGGGACCCGGGCACGGCCGGCGCGGGCCTCCATGTGAACGCCGTACCGCTGCTGGCCGAGCGCGGCATCGCGCTGCTCGGCGGTGACGGCGACAGTGACGTACGGCCCTCCCCCGTGGACGGTGTGCACTCGCCCGTCCATGCCCTGGTCATGGCCGCGATGGGGGTGCCGCTGCTGGACAACCTCGATCTGGAGGCCCTGTCGGCGGCGACGGCCCGGGCGGGGCGGCACGAGTTCCTGCTCGTCGTGGCGCCGCTGAACATCCCGGGCGGAACGGGCTCACCGGTCAACCCGGTCGCCGTTCTGTGACTCCAGATACCCGATGTCCCTGATTTTGCATATGTCTCATCACTTCGGGGGAAATGCCCTAGAAGGGACGAACTCTGCAGGCGCGAGTGAGGCGAAGCGTGGTTCGGGGCGGCGGGAAGACGATACCGATGGGGCGTGCGACAGACGGCAAAGGGCCCGCCCGTTCGCGTGAGCGCTTCCTGCAGGGCGAGGCGGTCGAAGCCGGCGTACGCGTCCCCATCTCGAACTCGTGGCAGCGCTGCCGAGCCCTTGGACTCTCCCCCGACCAGCCCGGACTTCCCTTCCGGGACGACTTCGAGCGGGACGCCCGGATCATCCGCGCGGCCGTGCCGGTGCTCGACCGGCTGCAGTCCTTGTTCGCCGGCAGCAGGATGAACATCTCCGTGGCCGATGCGAACGGGACCGTCCTGCTGCGCCGCTTCGGGGAGGCGTCGCTGGCCGGCAGCCTCCCGGCGTTCCAGCGCGTCCCCGGGTTCGTGTTCGCCGAGCGGTACGCCGGCACCAACGGGATCGGGCTCGCCCTGGCGGAGCGGCAACTCGTCCAGGTCTACGGCGCCGAGCACTTCGCCGAGCGCGCACAGGGCAACGCCTGCCGGGCACTGCCCGTCCGCGACCCGATCAGCGGCCGCATCGAGGGCGTCCTGTGCCTCGGCTACCCGCGCAGCGCCGAGGACCCGGCGCTGGCCGCCCTGATACGCCGGGCCGCCCACGCCATCGAGAGGCGGCTGCTCGGACAGAGTTCCGAACGCGAGCGGGCCCTGCTCCGCGCGTACCTGGACACCGGCGCCGAGACCACCGCCGGACCTCACCACAGCGTCGGGGTCGGCGAGCTGACCCCCGGGATGCGCCCCTGCGACCGGGCGACCCTGATGGAGAAGGCCGCCGAGCTGATCTCCTGCGCACAGCGGGCCGCGGTCCACGTGACCCTCTCCGACGGCCGGCGGGTCACGCTGGTGAGCCGTCCGATGACGACCGCCACCGGGGTGGAGGGCTTCGTCACCGAGGCCATCCTGCCCGGCCCCGCACGGCACGAGCCCCTCCTCGTCCCGTGGCCTGCCGAGCAGCCGCCGCGCCTCACCCTCGTCCCCACCGAGTCCGCCCGCGACACCGCCGCGACCGCCGAAGCCGGCGCAGCCGCCGAACCCGCCGCCCCCGAGGTCCGGGCGGCATCCGTCGTCCCCGCGGTCCCCGTCGTCCCCACGGTCCCCGCCGTCCCGCCGTCCGCGGCCGTCCCCCTCGCCGCGGCACCCGGCATCGCTGCGCCCGGCCTCGTCCCCCTCCGCGCCGATGCGCGCGGCACCGACGCACCGGCGGGCGGCAGCCGCGGCTCGCCGCCCCCGGCGAGGGGGCTTGTGCTGGTGGGAGAGCCGCACGTGGGGCGGTACGCCCTCGCCGCACGTCGCCGTCTGGAGCTGCTGACCGACGCCAGCACCCGCATCGGGACCACCCTGGACGTGCGTCGTACCGCCGAGGAACTCGCCGAGACGGCGGTGCCACGGCTCGCCGACTACGTCACGATCGACCTGCCCGAGGCCGTACTGCGGGGCGAGGAGGCCGCCGACCCCTTCTCCGACCTGTACCGCACGGTGGTCCACGGCATCAGCGACGACTGTCCGTTCTACCCGGTCGGCAAACGTACCGACTACGGCCCGGCCACTCCGCACCTGCGCTGCCTGACCAGCGGGCAGGCGGTGCTGGAACCGGACCTGACGACCGCCATGGGCTGGCTCGCCCACGACCCGCAGCACACCGAGGTGATACTGGCCCACGTCCACTCGCTCATCGCCGTCCCCCTCGTGGCCCGCGGCGTCACCCTCGGCGTGGCCGCGTTCTACCGCGGGCAGCACGCCGCCGCCTTCGACGACGACGACCGCTCGCTCGTCCAGGAACTCGCCGGCCGCGCCGCGCTGTCCATCGACAACGCCCGGCGCTACACCCGGGAGCGCAGCATGGTCCTGGCGCTGCAGCGCAGCCTGCTCCCGCAGGGGCTGCCGGACCAGGACGCCGTCGACGTGGCGCACCGCTATCTGCCGGCGGAGTCCGACGTGGGCGGGGACTGGTACGACGTCATCCCCCTCTCCGGCACCCGGGTCGGCCTCCTGGTCGGTGACGTCGTGGGCCACGGCATGCTCTCGGCCGCCACCATGGGACGGCTGTGCACCGCCGCCCGCAGCTACGCCGAACTCGACTTCTCCCCGGACGAGGTCCTCACCCACCTCGACAACCTGGTGGGACGCCTCGACCGGGAGGCCCCCGCCGCGGGCGAGGCGGGCATCTTCGGCGCGACCTGCCTGTACGCCGTCTACGACCCGACCACGCAGCGGTGCACCATGGCCCGCGCCGGGCATCCGCCGCCCGCGCTCGTCCACCCCGACGGCACGGTCTCCTTCCCCGACCTGCCCGCCGGGCCCCCGCTGGGCCTCGGCGGCCTGCCCTTCGAAGCCGTCGACATCGACCTCCCCGAGGACAGCCGGCTGGTCCTCTACACCGACGGGCTCATCGAGAGCCGGAACCGTGACGCCGACGTGGTCCTCGACCGGTTGCGGGGCGCCCTCGCCCACCCGGACCGCACGCCCGAGGAGATCTGCGAGACGGTCCTGGAGACCGTGGCACCGGTCCACCCCCGTGACGACATCGCGCTGCTCGTGGCCCGTACCCACGCCCTGGCCCCCCATCGGATGGCCACCTGGGACCTGCCCGCCGACCCTTCCCTCGTCAGCGAAGTCCGCGCGTCGGCTCTGCGCCGGCTCGCCGACTGGGGACTCGAGGAGGCCGGGTTCGCCGCGGAGCTGGTGCTGAGCGAGCTGGTCACCAACGCCATCCGCCACGGCTCCGGTCCCGTCCGGGTACGTCTGCTGCACGGCCGCACCCTGATCTGCGAGGTCTCCGACTGCAGCAACACCGCCCCGCACCTGCGCCGGGCGGCCACCACCGACGAGGGCGGCCGCGGCCTGTTCCTGGTGGCCCAGCTGGCACAGAGCTGGGGCACCCGCTACATCCGGCAGGGCAAGGTCATCTGGGCCGAGTGCGGGCTCGACGCCGCCTGAGGCCAGGGAAACGGCCGCCACGGCCGACACGGGCGGCGCGGCCGACACGGGCTACGCGCTGACCCGTTGGTGTCATCACGGTCATCGAATCCCGAATACGGGCGTCAAATCCGTAATGGCATGACTTGTCGCACTAGTATCGCGGCGAGAGTCGGGAAGAAATCGCCAGGCCGACCCCCGGAGATGTCCGTGCACGACCCTCCCGACACCCCCGGAATCCTGGGGGCCGACCCCCTGGTACGGATCCGCGGGCTCGCCAAGCGGTTCGGCGGGACGCGCGCGCTGGACGGGGTCGACCTCGACGTCCGGGCCGGCAGCGTCCTCGCCCTCCTCGGTCCCAACGGTGCCGGAAAGTCCACGCTCATCAAGGTGCTCGCGGGGGTCCATCATGCCGACGCGGGCTGGATCACGGTGGCCGGGCACCCGCTCGGAAGCCACGCCGCCACCCGCAGCATGTCCTTCATCCACCAGGACCTCGGGCTCGTGGAGTGGATGACCGTCGCCGAGAACATCGCCCTGACCGCCGGATATCCGCGGCGCGCCGGACTGATCTCCTGGCGGCGGACCCGGGAGCGCTGCGCCGAAGCCCTGGAAACGATCGCCGGGCACCTCGATCCGGGCACACCGGTCGCCCGGCTCGGTCCCGCCGAGCGTTCGCTGGTCGCCGTCGGCCGGGCTCTCGCGACCCGCGCGCGACTCCTCGTACTCGACGAGCCGACCGCCCGCCTGCCCGCCGCGGACTGCGCCCGGCTCTTCCGGGTGCTGCACGTCCTGCGGGACCGGGGGCACGGCATCCTCTACGTCACCCACCGCATGGACGAGGTGTACCAGGTGGCCGACACCTTCGCGGTGCTGCGCGACGGCCGGCTCGTCAGCCAGGGCCCGCTGGCGGGCCACAGCCCTGCCCGGCTGGTCCACGACATCGTCGGCGAGGAACAACCGGCCCGCCCGCTCCCCGTGACCGCCCCCGTGGGCGGCCCGGCCGTCCTGGCCCTCGACGGCGCACGGACCGCCGGCACGGCGGCGGTGACCCTGGAGCTGAGGGCCGGGGAGGCGCTGGGCCTGGTCGGGCTGTCGGGCGCGGGGCACGTGGAGCTGGGCCGCGCGCTGGCAGGCGCCCGGCCCTTCCTGGGCGGCCGGGCCCTCCTGGGCGGCCGGCCCTACCGGCCCCGCACGGTCACCGACGCCGTCGCCGCCGGGGTCGGCTTCGTGCCCGGGGACAGACAGCGGGAGGGCTGTGCCATGGGGCTGACCGTGCGCGAGAACCTGCTGGCCAATCCCCGGGCGGGCGGTCCACGCGCACCGCGCTGGATCGGCCCCCGCCGCGAGCGGGCCCGGGCCGCGGAGCTGATCGAACGGTTCGCGGTGCGTCCCCGCGACGGCGAGGCACCCCTCGCCGCCCTGTCCGGCGGCAACCAGCAGAAGGTCCTGATCGGCCGGTGGCTCAGGGCGGACCTGCGCCTGCTGATCCTGGAGGAGCCGACCGCGAGCGTGGACGTCGGCGCCAAGGCCGCGGTCCACCGCCTGCTCGACGAGGCGCTGGCCGGCGGTCTCGCGGTCCTGCTCGTCTCGACCGACTTCGAGGAGGTGGCGGGCGTGTGCCGGCGCGCCCTGGTGTTCGTCCGCGGCCATGTGGCCGCCGAGCTGAGCGGTACGGACCTCACGGTCACTGGGCTCGCCCGGGCGGCCTCGGCCCTGCCGGCCCCCGGAACGACCACGGACTCATGACGGCCGCGCCCCCGCCCGCCCCGCCCCGTTCCCGGCCGCTGCGGCGGGGTCCGGCCGGGCACCTCGCGGGCGCCTACGGTCTTCTGGTCCTCACCGCCCTTCTCGTCCTGGTCTTCTCCCTCGCGCTGCCGCGCACGTTCCCCACCCGGGACACCGTCGACGCGATCCTGTCCAACCAGTCGATCCCGGCCGTCCTCGCGCTCGCCGCCATGGTCCCCGTCGTGACCGGCTCCTTCGATCTCTCCCTCGGCTACGGCCTCGGCCTGGCCCACGTCATGGTGCTGCAGCTCGTCATCGCCGCGGGATGGCCCTGGCCCTGGGCCTGCCTCGTGGTGATCGCCGGCGGCGGGGTGGTGGGTGTCCTCAACGGTGTGGTCGTCGAGTTCGGCCGGATCGACTCCTTCATCGCCACCCTCGGGACCGGCAGCATGCTGTACGCCGTGACCGGCTGGGTCACCGGCGGCGGCAGGATCGTCCCGGGCCCGCAGGGTCTGCCGGCCGCCTTCACCGGCCTCTACGACTCCACGCTCCTCGGCCTGCCGCTGCCCGCGTTCTACGTCCTCGCCCTCGCCGTCGTTCTCTGGGTGGTGCTGGAGCGGCTGCCGCTCGGCCGGTGCCTCTACGTCATCGGTGCCAATCCGCGCGCCGCCGAACTGGTCGGCATCCCGACCCGCAGATACACCGTCTACGCGTTCGCCGCGTCGGGGCTGATCGTCGGCTTCGCCGGGGTACTGCTGGCGGCCCAGCAGCAGATCGGCAATCCCAGCGTCGGTCTCGACTATCTGCTGCCCGCGTTCGTCGGCGCCCTGCTCGGCTCCACCGCGATCAGACCGGGCCGTCCCAACGCCCTGGGCACGCTCGTCGCCGTCGCCGTGCTCGCCGTCGGCCTCACCGGCATCGGGCAACTCGGCGCCGATTTCTGGACGGTCCCCCTGTTCTACGGCGGCACGCTGCTGCTCGCCGTCGGTCTGGCCGGCTACTCCGCCCGCCGGCTGCGCACCGGGGCCGACACGGCCCGCGACGCACCGGCCGCTGCGCAGCGGCCGCCGACGGGGTCCGGGGGCGGAACCGCGGACCCCGCGCCATGACCAACGCCAGAGGCGCCGACCCCGGCCCCGGTCCCCGCCCCCGCCCCCGCCGTGCCTTGACGCTCGTGCCTCGGCGAGGGGCTCCCGTGCACCGCCCCCGCAAGGCCACCACCTCCCGGACCGGCCGGGCCAGGTCCCTCTCCCTCGCGTTGCTGGCCGCGGCGGTCGCCCTGACCGGCTGTCAGCGCGGCTCGTCGAACGCCCCCGAGCTCTCCACCACCGGCCCGGGCGGCTGCCCCGCCGTCGAGGCCGGAGCCCGGGCCGCCGTCGCACGGGCGGAGCAGTCCGACACCGCCTGGAACGGGCCGACCACCGGCCCCGCGGCGGTGTCCGGCAGGACGATCGTCTTCGTCGCGCAGACCATGACCAACCCCGGAGTCGCGGGCGTCGCGAAGGGCCTGCGGGAGGCCGCGCACGTCATCGGGTGGCAGGTGCGGGTGATCGACGGCGGCGGCAGCCCCGCGGGCATCCAGGCGGCCATGGGCGAGGCCGTGGCCCTGCGGCCCTCGGGCATCGTCATCGGCGGCTTCGACCCCGGCTCGACGTCACAGCAGGTCGCCGCGGCCGGTGCGGCCGGCATCCCGCTCGTCGGCTGGCACGCGGTCGCCGCCCCCGGCCCGAGCAGGCGGCCCCCGCTCTTCACCAACGTCACCACCCGGGTCGAGGACGTGGCCGGCATCAGCGCACAGTGGATCATCGCGCACTCCGGCGGCCGGGCCGGGGTCGTCCTGTTCACCGACGCCTCGGTCCCCTTCGCGAAGCGGAAGTCCGACCTGATCAGGGGGAAACTCGCCACCTGCGCCGGGGTTCGGCTGCTCGCGTACGAGAACATCCCGATCCCGGACGCGAGCAGCCGCACCCCGCGCGAGGTCGCCTCCCTGCTCGCCCGGTTCCCGGGCACGTGGACGCACTCCGTCGCCATCAACGACCTGTACTTCGCCGACGCGGCCCCCGCCTTCCGCGCGGCCGGCCGGAAGGGGACGGGCCCGCCCTTCAACATCGGTGCCGGGGACGGCGATCCGTCCGCCTTCCAGCGCATCAACAGCGGGCAGTACCAGACCGCCACCGTTCCCGAGCCGCTGTCACAGCAGGGCTGGCAGATCGTCGACGAGTTCAACCGCGCCTTCTCCGGTCGTCCCGCCAGCGGCTATGTCGCCCCCACCCACGTCTCGACGGCCGCCAACAGCGCCGGAGCCACGTCCTGGGACCCACCGGGCTACCGGGAGGCCTACCGGAGTATCTGGGGCGTCTGAGCCGCCGTCGGCCCGCGCCCGACCAGCGGGCGGGCCGTCCCCCGAGGATCGCGTCCCGGGCGCTCACCGTGCCCCGCCGAGCGTAGGGCTGTCCGCCTCGCGCGGGATCCATCGGCGGGTCGTCGCTGACGCGCGGTGTTGCAGGCGGGTCCCACGGCCGCCGTCACGCGACACTTGGGTGAGACGGCCGGCGAACAGGGCGGGGAGGCGAGCGTGGTGATCGCCGTCAATCCGACGGACAGCGGCTCGCTGCTCGCCGCCTTCGGAGCGCTGGGCGTCCTGGCGGTGATTTTCGCCGAGTCCGGGCTGCTGGTCGTCGGCTTCTTCCTGCCGGGTGACACGCTGCTCTTCCCGGCCGGTGTGCTGTGCGCGGCGAACGCGGACCGGCCGCCCCGGCTGGAGCTGTGGCAGGTGCTGCTGTGCGCGGCCGTCGGTGCGGTGGCGGGCGGACAGGTCGGCTATCTGATCGGCCGGCACGGCGGGCGGCCGCTGCTGGCCCGTGCCTCCCGGCCGCGGGTACGGGAGGGGGCCGCCCGGGCGGAGCGGCTGCTCGCCCGCTACGGATACGGCAAGGCGCTGGTGATCGGCCGTTTCGTGCCGATGCTCCGGTCGGTGCTGCATCCGGCGGCCGGGGCGCTCGGGGTGCCGGTACGGCCGTTCACCGTCTGGCAGACCGTCGGCGGACTCCTCTGGTCGCAGAGCTTCGTCCTCGCCGGGTACGCCCTGGGCTCCTCGGTCTCCCACATCGACCGCTATCTGCTGCCACTGGTCGGCGCGATCGTCGTACTGTCCCTGCTGCCGCTGCTGGTCGAGGCCCGCCGGGCCCGCCGCGGCCGCTGACCCCGGTCAGGGCTCCGGGGCCGCGGCCGGGCCGGTTCCCGACTGTTAACCGGTGCGACCGGGGGGTGCCGGAAGGAAATCCGGGATCTGGCGGAGAGCCGGACACCGAGGTCGAAACCCGGCCGGCAGCTCCGTCTCCCCCGCCCACACCCCATCCGACAAGGCATTTCCCGCCGATACGGCGTCTTGCGCCGCAACCCCTCCCGCTCCCCCGGATCACCCCGCAGGAATAGGCAGGCTGCCTGCTATTGTTTGTCAGGCAGCCTGCGTAAATTGCCTGACCGGCAGTACGCATGCCGGGCAGCGCGGGAAGGGAGGAGCAGCACCTTGGAAACCACCGCCGACACCACCTCCGTACAGCAGGAGAAGGCTCCGCCGGGCAACCCGTTCGGAGCGGCCTTCGTGACCCCGCTGTACATGGGCGCCGTACTCAACCCGATCAACAGCTCGGTGATCGCACCTGCCCTGGTGGCGATCGCGGCCGCGATGCACACGTCCGTCGGCGGCACCGCGATCCTCATATCGAGCCTGTATCTGACCAGCGCGATAGCCCAGCCGGCGGCCGGGCGGCTCGCCGAGGAGTTCGGGCCCCGGCGGGTGTTCTTCGCCGGCATCTTCCTGGTGCTGGCGGGCGGGATCCTCGGTGCGGTGGCACGTGACATATCACTGTTGGTCGCGGCCCGCGTGCTCATCGGCGCCGGCACCTCCACCGGCTACCCCTCCGCGATGCTGCTGATCCGCCGCCGGGCCCGGGACGCGGGCCGGTCGGAACCGCCCGGCAGCGTCCTCGGCGGCCTCGCGATCGCGGGCGCCGCCACCGTCGCCGTCGGCCCCGCCGTCGGCGGCCTGCTCATCGGCCGGCTCGGCTGGCAGACCGCCTTCTGGATCAACATCCCCGTCGCGATCGTCGCCTTCGTCATGGCCGCGGTCTGGATCCCCAGGGACACCGACCGGGTGCGCGGACGCTCGCCGCGCGAGCTCGTCTCCCGCCTCGACCTGGCCGGTATCGCCGGTTTCGGCGGGGCGCTCACCGCACTCCTGGTGTTCCTGTCCTCGCTGCCCGGCCCCGAGTGGCCGGCCCTCGGCGTCTCCGTCCTGATCGCCGCCGTTCTCGTGGCCTGGGAGCTGCGCGCCGCCAACCCCTTCCTGAACGTCCGGCTGCTCGCCTCGAACCTCGCGCTCACCCGCACCTATCTGCGCAACGGCCTCACGCTGCTGGGCACTTACGTGATCCTCTACGGGCTCACCCAGTGGCTGGAGGCGTCCCGGGGGCTCACCGCCTACCAGTCCGGTCTGGCGCTCATCCCGATGGGTGTCCTGTCGGCGGTCTCCGCCCGGATCGTGTCCCGGCGCAGCCGGGTCCGCGCGCCGCTGGTGGTCTCGGCGCTGCTCCTGCTGGTGGGCGCCGTCGCCACGCTGTTCCTGGACGGCGGCACGCCGGTGGCCGTGGTGGTCGTGATCACCGCGGTGTTCGGCCTCACCTCGGGGGCCGGCACCGTGGCGAACCAGACGGTGCTGTACCAGGAGGCGCCCGCGGACAGTGTCGGCACCGCCTCGGGGCTGCTGCGCACCTTCGGCTACATCGGCTCCATCGCCTCGGCGGCCATCACCGGCACCGCCTTCCACACCCACGTCGACGACTCCGGCCTCAGGCACATCTCCTGGGCGCTGGTCGGCATCGCCGCCGTCGTCCTCGTGATGACGGTCCTCGACCGGCAGCTGGCGCACGCCGACCGGCGGCCCACCCCCTGACCCTCTCCCCCGCCCTCCGGCACCACCTCGACCAGCCGGAACCATCCGGCAAGACAAGAAAGTTCAGGTCATGACCAGCACCGTCCCGCACCTCGACCCCGCCCGCACCGCCCTGCTCCTGATGGACTTCCAGCCGGCCGTCCTGGCCGCCGTGGCCGACCCGGACCAGGCGCTCTCCCGGGCCCACGCGGCCCTGTCCTGGGCCCGGTCGCACGACGTCCAGGTCGTCCACGTCCGGGTCGCCTTCGCCCCGGAGGACTTCACCGCCATACCCGCGCTGAACAAGGCGTTCGCCGCCGTCGCCGAGAACAGGTTCCTTCCCGACGGCAGCCCGGAGGCCGACCTGCACGAGTCGTTCGAGGTGTCGGAGCGGGACATCACCGTGCGCAAGACCCGTTTCAGCGCCTTCGCCTCCGCCACCGACGTGCGCGGGCTGCTGCGCGAGCAGGGCGTCGACACGCTCGTCCTCGCCGGACTGTCCACCGGCGGCGTGGTCCTGACGACCCTTCGGCAGGCGGCCGACGACGACTTCGCGCTCTACCTCCTCAAGGACGCGACCGCCGACCCCGACCCCGAGGTCCACCGCGTCCTGACGGAGAAGGTCTTCCCGCACCAGGCCCACGTCATCGACACCGACGAACTGCCCGGCCTGACCAAGTCGGCCTGACCAAGTCGGCCTGATCCCCGGCCGTCCCCGACGGCCTCGCCCCCGGACACCCGGGCGGCCCGTCACCTGCCACTGTCCGCGATCCTGTTCATGATCGCGGCGGCCTTCAGCAGGGTCTCGCGCTCGTCCGCCCGCAGGTGCGCCTCGATCGCCGCGCCGAGCCAGGTCGCCCGGGCCACCGGGATCGTCCCGATCAGCGCGTGTCCCTCGGGCGTCGCGTGGACGAGGGTCTTGCGGGCGTCGCCGGGATCCTTGCTGGTGCCGACCAGGCCTTCGGCGCGCAGGGCGGCGAGTGTCTCGGCCATCGACTGGCGGCGTACGTGTTCGGCCTGCGCCAGCTCGGTGGCCGTGACCGGGCCCTCCTCGACGATGCGGGCCAGCGTGGTCAGCTGCGACCAGTTCCACCGCCGGTCGCTGGGCGCCGACTCGGTGCGCAGCCGGGCGCGCAGCCGGGTCATCGCCTTCATCAACTCGGCGGCGACCTCGGCCTCGGGCCATGGGTCACTCGTCATCCGCCCACCATACCCAGCGCTCACCTCGCCCTTTGTGCAACTGTTTGCGCCGTCAAGCATTTTGGGGAGGCTATATTCAGATCTGTGAGCACCTCCGAGAGGCGTCGTCATACCGAGGAGCCGCCCCGATCGCCCTCGGGCGAGGCACAGCTTCCGGGGCGTACGGCCGAGCTGGAACTGATCGACACCCTGCTCGCCGGTCTCGGCCAGGGCAGCTCCGGTCTCCTGCTGCACGGCGAGCCGGGGGTGGGCAAGACCGCGCTCCTCGACGCCGCCGCGACCCGGGCCACGGCTCTCGGGATGCGGGTGCTGCGCGCCGCCGGCGTCCAGTCCGAGACCCGGATCCCGTACTCGGCGCTGCACCAGCTGCTGTACCCGGTGCGGCATGACGTGGACCGGCTCGACGGGCACCACCGGGACGCCCTCCACCAGGTCTTCGACCTCACCCGGACCCCGGCCCCGGAGCCGCTGGTGTCGACGGCGGTGCTCGCCCTCCTGGAGCTGACCACCGCCGAGCGCGGCCTGCTCATGATCACCGACGACGTGGCGTGGTTCGACGAGGCCAGCGCGGCCGTCGTGGGATTCGTCGTACGGCGCATCGCGGACGCCCCGATCGTCTTCCTGGCCGCCTCGCGGACCGGCACCGAGGACCTCTTCCGGCGGTCCGGGCTGCCCGAGCGCAAGGTCGAGTCGCTGGACACGGGAGGGTCCGGCGCCGTCCTGGACGCGCACGCGCCCGGGCTGGCGCCCGCCGTGCGCCGGCGGCTGCTGGCGGAGGCCGGGCCGGGGCTGGCGCTGTGGGACGGGAGCGGGGGCGCCGGGGCGGCCGAGGAGCTGCACGACCCGGTGGT
>NZ_JAGXJL010000028.1:138685-139120 GCF_019091475.1 Streptomyces sp. GbtcB6
GGGCGGGCGCCCACCGTGCGACGGCGGCGGCAGGCGGAGCCCGCCGGCAACCCGCCCGCGCTCCGGGAGTTGCCCGCGGCGCTGACCGACCGGCAGCTGTGCGGCCAGGACCCGCTCCCCGACCGGCTGCCGCTGTCCCGGCGGCTGGCGGCCACCTGCGCCGGACTGCTCGCGGAGCTGCCCGCCGCCACCCGCACGCTGATGCTGCTGGCGGCCCTGGACGCCGACGCCGGGGTCACCACCCTGCGCATCGCGGCGCGGGGGTCGGCCGACATCGACGACCTCGTCCCGGCCGAGCGGGCCGGTCTGGTCCTCGCGCCCGCGGCCGGCCGCGGCCTCTCCTTCTGCCACCCGCTGATCGGTACGGCCGTGGTGGACCTGGCCCCGCCGAGCGACCGCCGGGCCGCGCACGAGGCGCTGGCCGCCGCCCTGGCC
>NZ_JAGXJL010000276.1:0-275 GCF_019091475.1 Streptomyces sp. GbtcB6
GAGCTGTGATGTTGTCAGACATCCCATGACGAGAAGTGCCGACCAATGGGTGACGGAGCGATCCGCAGCCAGAATCTAGCACAGGGCATGCACGAGCACAGCGGGCATCTCCTGGTTCGTCACAGGGCAGTGGTGACTCTCCACTGCTGCGCGCCCCCACAGGGGCAGCGGGCTTTCCTTCCAGTCCCCGCCGTCACGTTCATACACTAGATTGTACCCGACCTAGGTAACGGCATGCTGCGGGGCTGTAGGCGCTAATGACCCGGACCTCAACG
>NZ_JAGXJL010000277.1:0-274 GCF_019091475.1 Streptomyces sp. GbtcB6
GGGCATTGCCGGAGAGGCCGATGATTGAGAATTATACCTTTGCATGGACTGCCGGCAGACTGGGCGTTGCAACATTAAATTCTATTTTTGTCTGTGGAATCACGCTGGTCCTCTGTTTGTTGATAGGCTCTATGGCAGCGTTTGCCATCGGCAGGATGAGATGGAAATTATCGGGCCTCATGATGACTTATTTTCTGACTGGTATGATGATTCCTGTGCACTGTATTTTGATTCCGGTGTTTACCAGATTTTCCAAGATGCATCTGACGAACAG
>NZ_JAGXJL010000278.1:0-274 GCF_019091475.1 Streptomyces sp. GbtcB6
TATAGGATCAATTCCTAGAGTTAAGTAACTACAGGCAGAACTGAAAGTTCAGTAGACTCAAAAGTATAGAATATGTGCATTGAGCTGTCTGATCGGTCATACACTCCGGTTAAAAGTTGAAAGGCCATATGAGAGAGACCCATGACCACTAAGCCTGACGCCAGACTGCAGAAAATAGTTGGTGGTACCAACCCGATGACAATACAGCATCTAACACTACTGCCAATCTTTTGGCGAGGAAAATTTCGGCTGATTTGGAGCTGCCACAGACTTA
>NZ_JAGXJL010000279.1:0-274 GCF_019091475.1 Streptomyces sp. GbtcB6
ATACATCACTTTTGGAAATTAAAGACTCATCAGTGTGAAACCGATTTACACCAGATCTGGTTTTGACAGCAACACCAGAGAATACTTGACCTTTGGTTTTATTTGACTCGATAGACCTAGCAGTCTTGATGGTTGATTGGGATTGTGGTGATTGGAGTTGATAGAGTCCATCCTTAAGCATCCCTTGAAGAAGAACCTTCTTTGTTAATTTGTCCTTCACAACACAACAATCAGAATGAAATTCAATGAGTACATTATTGTCATGAGTAAGTTT
>NZ_JAGXJL010000280.1:0-274 GCF_019091475.1 Streptomyces sp. GbtcB6
ATCTGGAGTGTCTCCCCTATCTGCTGAGAGAAAGTGGCTAGCTGCAGAATTTTTTCAGAACTCTTCGCCGGAATTCTAGCTCAAGAACCCGGAAGAACTCTCCCACTGGATCAGAGAATGTGGATGGGTCAATGGTGGGAGGAATAGTAGCCGTAGCAGCGGCAAGTTGCTGCGGTGAAAGGGCTACTGAAGTAGGTATGGGGGCTGGATTGTTTGCGACGGTAACATGTTGTGCAATTGTGACTTGCAAAGTGGCTTGAGAGGCAGTAGCAAT
>NZ_JAGXJL010000281.1:0-273 GCF_019091475.1 Streptomyces sp. GbtcB6
CGTGGACCCGCCCGTAGAGGAGGAGTTCCTGAGGCATACGGTCAGGCTGACGATAGGTGGTGCGCCCAGTCAAGTACGTTCCGGGATATGGGAGGTGCCTCACCGTCATCGGCATGTCCGTCAGACCGCCTCTCCCAGCGCCGCGATGACGTCCGCCTTGCGGGGCTGTCCGGTGGCCCGGCGCACCACCCGGCCGGCCGCGCCGAGCACCAGCACGGTGGGGGTCCTGAGAATCTCCAGGTCGCGTACGAGGTCCAGGCGGGCCACCGCGTC
>NZ_JAGXJL010000282.1:0-273 GCF_019091475.1 Streptomyces sp. GbtcB6
CAACCTTCTTGTTTTCTGGCTTCTTTCTTCTATATTTGAGAAAACAATCAATTGTATGATTACTTATGACACCACTCCTCAAATTTGGGAAGCCTTACATGAGTACTACACAGCTCTCAATGTTGCAAATATCAGTCTGTACAAAACACAGCTTCGAAATACGAAGATGCTTGGCTCATTAAATGACTACCAGCTCAAGATCAAAAACATTGTTGATCTTCTTGCTACAATTGGCCACAAACAAACTGCTCAAGATCATATTGAATCCATTTT
>NZ_JAGXJL010000283.1:0-273 GCF_019091475.1 Streptomyces sp. GbtcB6
TTATATAATATTTTTAAAATATTATATAGTATTTTTTTGTGGATAAAAATCAACCCACAAAACACTATGAATGGTTGGCAAACATTTTTAAATTTGGATGAAAAAATACATGATAACTTTTGAGGGTATTTTTAGAATTTTTAAAATAGGATATGATGATTTAAAATTATAAAAAAAAAAAAGATATCATCTGGAAAAAAAATAATTGATATATTTTTTTTGGACAATCACCCTACTTATTTTGGCTTGGAAATCTAATTACAAACATCAATC
>NZ_JAGXJL010000284.1:0-273 GCF_019091475.1 Streptomyces sp. GbtcB6
TTTATTTTTCCCCTAATTTTCCCTTCACATTGTTTGCTTAGTTTCTTACTATTTCTATTGATTCAGTAAGAGGTGATGATGATGAAATTAAAATAAATGATGGTTTCGACCATTTACCATGTTGGTGTTCGAACTCAGATTGGTTGTTCATGGTGATGCTGAAGATGTAGTCTTGCGATGAGGAAATAATTGATGTTTTTGAAATAATTGACTTCGCTCTTCTTTTTTCTCTTTCTAATATTGAAGATTTATTTTCTCCCTAATTTTCTCTTC
>NZ_JAGXJL010000285.1:0-273 GCF_019091475.1 Streptomyces sp. GbtcB6
CTATTGAGATTGTTAGATTTAAGTACTTTTGCCTAATTTAATTCAATTTTACTATTTCAGTAATTGTTTATGTACTAACCATGCTCCCCAAACTTTGATATCTATCAAATCATGCCCCTCGAACTTTGATATGTACTAAATCATGCCCCTTAAACTTTCATCCATGTTAGAATTTATTACTAAAATTAGACAAAAGTCCTTAATTTAACAATCTCAATAATTCGAGGGGAATTTTTAACGGCCAAAAAAGTTCAAGGGGCACGATTCAGTACA
>NZ_JAGXJL010000029.1:0-138271 GCF_019091475.1 Streptomyces sp. GbtcB6
GTTGTACATCACGAGCACGGTGCTGCCGGTCGCCGGTGGCGACCTCGGTTGAAGGGGGGGCCGGCGGGGGGCGGTGTTAGCGTGCGAGCCATGAAGGACCGCGCGGATCAGCGGGCACGGCTCGTGGGCCGGGACGCCGAGGTGGCCGCGCTGACGGGTGCCGTGCGCAGAGCCCACGCGGGCCGGGCCGGTCTGGTGCTCGTGGAGGGCCCGGCGGGCATCGGGAAGACGGCGCTGGTGGCGGCGGTGACGGCCGGGCCGGCCCCGGGCGTGGCGGTGCTGTCGGTGACCGGGGTGCCGTGGGAGTCCGACGTGCCCCTCGGGGTCGCCGCCCAGCTGCTGGGGGCCGGGCCCGGCGGTTCCTCGGTGCCGGAGACGGCGCGGCTGCTGCACCGGCAGTGGGCGGCCCGGCAGGAGCGCGAGCCGTTGGTCGTGGTGGTCGACGACGCTCACTGGGCGGACGTCGAGAGTCTGCGCGCGATGCGTTCCGCGGTGCGCCGGATGTCCGCCGAGCGGGTGCTCGTCGTGCTGGTCGCCCGGGACGATCCGCACGAGCTCTACGAGGTGCGCAGCCGGCACACCGAGTTGCCCCTGCCGGTGCTGGCGACGCTGGAGTTCCTGGACGCCTGCCGCGACGACGCCGTACGCCCCGGTCCGCTCACGCCCGAGGACGTGCGGGTGCTGGCGGAGCGGGCCGCCGGGCGGGCCCTGGATCTGCCGGCGGCCCGGCACCTGTGCCGGCACACCCGCGGCAACCCCCGGCACATCACCCAGCTGCTGCGCGAACTGCCGACGGAGACCTGGCAGGACTGGCGCCCGGAGCTGCCCGCCCCGGCGCGCTACGCCGCGCGGATCCGGCACCGGCTCGCCCGGTGCACGGCCCCGGCCCGGGAGCTGGTGGAGGCCTGCGCCGTACTCGGCCCCGAGGCCGCCCTCGCCGAGGCCGCCGCGCTGGTGCGGCTCGCCGCGCCGATGCCCGCCGCCGACGAGGCGGTCGCGGCCGGCCTGCTGACCGCAGCCCTCGAACCGGGGCGCGCCCAGCTGTCCTTCACCCACCCGCTGGTACGGGCCGCCGTGCTGGACGGGATCGCGCTGACCCGGCGCACGGAGCTGCACCGCAGGGCCGCAGGGATCGCCGGCGACGAGGGCCGTAGCCTCGCCCATCAGGTGGCCGCGGCGGTCACGGCGGACGACGCGCTCGCGGACGCCCTCGACCGGTACGCGGCCGGGCGTGCCTCGGCTGGCGAGTGGTCCGCAGTGGCCGACGCCCTGATCCGTGCGGGGCGGTTGAGCACCGAGCGGTCCGTACGGCAGCAGCGGCTGCTGCGTGCGGTCGACGCGATGGTCGGGGCGGGGGACGTTCCGCAGGCGACGGCGTTCGCGGGCGAGCTGGAGAGCTTTCCGGCCGACACCCTGCGTGACGCGGTGCTCGGGTATCTGGCCATCATGCGAGGCCGGCCGGCCGAGGCGGAGGCCTTCCTCACCCAGGCGTGGCAACGCAGCGACCCCGAACGGGACCCGGACCTGACCGCGACGATCTGCCAGCGCATGGTGCTGCACGCCCTGGGCCGCTGGGACGGACGGGACATGGTCGCCTGGGCGCGCCGGGCCATCCGGCTGGCGAGGCCGGGTGATCCCTCCGGTATCGAGTCGGAGGCCGTGCTCGGGCTGGGGCTCGCAGCGATGGGGTGCGCCGAGGAGGCCCTCGCCATGTACGAGGCCGCCGCGGCCCGGCTGCCCGGGGGCGCCCAGCCGCAGCGGTTCCAGGTCGGCCGGGGCTGGGTCGACCTCGCCCTGGACGCGCCGGAGGCCGCGCGGCCTCTGCTGGAGGCGGCGGTGCCCACCGGGTTCCGGATGGGTTCCACGCGTATCTCGCTGTGGGCGCAGGGGTGGCTGGCCCGCACGCACTTCGCGCTGGGGGCCTGGCCGGAGGCGCTGGAGACGGTCCGGCGGGCCGCCGCGCATCTCGCCGAGGCCCGTATCGAACTGGTCCGGCCGCTGGTGCACTGGACCGGCGCTCAGATCCACGCCCTGCGCGGCGACTGGGAGGCGGCCGACCGGCATGTGCGCGAGGCCGCCGCGGGCCTGCACGACTACGAGGTGATGCTGGTCCCTGCCTGCATGGCCCGCGCCCAGGTGGCCGAGGCCCGGGGTGACTACGAGCGGGTCGTCGAGGCACTGTCACCGGTGGTACAGCTGACCGCGCGGGAGTCGGTCGACGAGCCGGGGTTCTGGCCGTGGGCCGACGTCTACGCCAACGCGCTGGTGATGACGGGCCGCCTGGACGAGGCCGATGCCTTCCTCCCGGGCCACGAGGAGCCGGCCGCCCGCCGGGGCCGGCGCTCGGCGCTGGCCCGGCTCGGCCTGGCCCGGGCCCGGCTGACCGCGGCCCGGGGTGACATCGACACCTCCCGCAAGGAGTTCGAGCAGGCGCTCACGCAGGTGGAACACCTCCCGCTCCCCTACGACCGGGCCCGGGTCAACTTCGCGTTCGGCCAGACCCTGCGCCGGGCCGGCAAGCGCCGCGAGGCCGACACGGTGCTCAGGAACGCCCGCGACGCCTACGCCATGCTCGGCGCCCGTACGTACGTCGAGCGCTGCGACCGGGAGCTGCAGGCGGGCGGCCTGCACATCACCCGTCTCGCCCCGGGCATGGCGCACCTGACCGCACAGGAACAGGCGGTGGCCCGGCTGGTCGCGGCCGGGGCGACCAACCAGCAGACGGCGCTGGAGTTGTTCATCTCCGTCAAGACCGTCCAGTACCACCTGACGCACGTCTACTCCAAGCTCGGCATCCGCTCCCGCAGCGAACTGGCCGCCCGTTTCCGGGAGGATGCCTGACAGGTGGTCAGAGGAAGCTGACGCCCTGGGCCAGGGTGAGTTCGCCGGAGTAGTTGACCGTGTTGGTGGCGGAGCGCATGTACGTCTTCCAGGCGTCGGAGCCGGACTCGCGGCCGCCGCCGGTGTCCTTCTCGCCGCCGAAGGCGCCGCCGATCTCGGCTCCGGAGGTGCCGATGTTGACATTGGCGATGCCGCAGTCGGAGCCGGCGGCGGACAGGAAGACCTCGGCCTCCCGCTGGTCGCGGGTGAAGATGCTGGACGACAGGCCCTGCGGGACGTCGTTGTGGAGTGCGATCGCCTCGTCGAGGGTGTCGTAGCCGAGGACGTACAGGATCGGTGCGAAGGTCTCCTCCCGTACGACGTCGGTCTGTTCGTCGACTCGGACCAGGGCGGGCTCGGTGTAGGCCGCCGCGGGTGCCGCCTCGGCGAGGCGGCGGTTCCCGCCGGCCAGGAGTTTGCCGCCCTCGGCCTGGACGCGGGTGAGTGCGTCGTGCATGCGGTCCAGTGCGCCGGTGGTGACGAGCGGGCCGACCAGTGTCGTGGCGTCGAACGGATTGCCGACGGGGAGCTTTCCGTAGACGGCGGTCAGGCGCTCGACGAGAGTGTCGGCGATGTCGCGGTGGACGATGAGCCGGCGGAGTGTGGTGCAGCGCTGGCCGGCCGTGCCGGCCGCGGCGAAGACGATGCTCTGGACGGCGAGATCGAGGTCGGCGGAGGGGGCGACGATCGTGGCGTTGTTGCCGCCGAGCTCCAACAGGCTGCGGCCGAAGCGGGCGGCGACGCGGGGACCGACCTCGCGGCCCATGCGGGTGGAGCCGGTGGCGCTGACCAGGGCCACCCGGGGGTCGTCGACGAGCCGCCCGCCGACCGCGCTGTCACCGAGCAGCAGGCGGTGTACGTCGCGCGGGGCGCCGGTCTCCTCGGCGGCCCGGGCCAGCAGGTGGTGGCAGGCCAGGGCGGTCAGCGGGGTGAGTTCCGAGGGCTTCCAGACCACGGTGTCGCCGCAGACCAGGGCGACGGCGGTGTTCCAGGACCAGACGGCGACGGGGAAGTTGAAGGCGGAGATGACACCGACCACGCCGAGCGGGTGCCAGGTCTCGGCCAGGCGGTGGCCGGGGCGTTCGGAGGCGATCGTACGGCCGTACAGCTGGCGGGACAGGCCGACCGCGAAGTCGCAGATGTCGATCATCTCCTGGACCTCGCCGAGCGCCTCGGAGCGGATCTTGCCCGCCTCGACGGTGACCAGGTCGGCCAGGTCGCTCTTGTGCTCGCGCAGCAGCTCCCCGAGACGGCGCACCAGGTCACCGCGGCGCGGGGCCGGGGTGGTGCGCCAGGTGAGGAAGGCGGTCCGGGCGGCCGTGAGGGCCTCCTCGACGTCGGTTCCGGTGGCCGCCCGCAGCCCGAAGAGGTGCTCGCCGGTGATGGGGGTGCGGGCCGGGAAGTCGGCGCCCTCGGCTGCCTCCGCACCGATGTTCCGCAGGCAGGCCCGGGCGCGGGCGCGCAGTTCGTCCGTGGTGGGCAGAGCGGTGCTGGTCATCCTGGTCCTCCGGGGGGTGAGGGGTCAGCGGACGGGATCGGTGAGGCCGAGGGCCCGGGCGACCTGGGCGAGGGAGCGGTTCTGCTGCTGCTCGTAGAGGGCGAAGGGGTCGAGGACCTCGCGGCCGAGGGCGCCGGAGAGCCAGTCCGCGTCGTGGGCGGTGCCCTGCCGGTCGTTGTCGCGGGTGCCCTCGCCGCTGAGGTTGGACTGGAAGATGCCGGCGGCGGAGCGGGGCAGGAAGTCCTCGTAGACGACGGGTTCGGCGCGCACCCAGCCCTGCCGCACCAGTTCGGCGACACCGGTGGGCGGTGTGCGGCCGTCACGCGGCCGGTCGTCGGCGAGCCGGTAGGTGAAGTACGCCAGCCCCTGGGCCGCCAGCTCATCCTCGCTGCCGGGCAGGTACCGCTCCCAGACGGCGCGCGCGATGTCGTCGCGGGCCGCCGCGGATTGCCGGGCCGCCTGCTCGTCGACGCGGCCGAGGAGTTCGTCGTACAGGGCACGCCCCGCCCGGGTGAGGGCGATGCCGCGGGCCTCGACCTCGCCGAAGCGCACCCGCAGGGCGCCGCTGACGACGCTGCCGTCCTCGGTGCGCATCGCGCGGGGCTCGGCCAGGGCGCGGAAGGAGGTCTGGCGCAGCAGGACGTCGGGGCCCTTCCAGGCCGGCGGGCCCTGGATGGTGTCGATCATCTCGATGCCGCGGTCGGTCATCCGGCGGTACAGCTCGTCGATGTCCAGGACGCGTGGCGTGAGGTGGTTGATGTGGGTGCTGCGGACGCCGCCGATGTCCGCGGCGACGGCGGAGACCCGCTCCAGGGTCCGGTACCAGGCCCGGTCCACCGGCTCGGCCGACAACTCGAAGGCCTGCACGGCGAGTTGGAGTAAGCGTTCGGCGTCGTCCGCGGGTAGTCCGCGGTCGGCCGCGGCGCGGTCGGCCAGCGCGAGCAGGTCCGGGGGAAAGAGCTCGCGGGCGGCGAGGAAGGTCTCCAGGCGGGCGCGCAGGTCGGCGTCGAAGAAGCGGGGGTCGGCCGGGGTGAGCAGGGAGGTGAACACCCGGAAGGGGTTGCGGGCGAGTTCCTCTCCGTCGACCGGCCGGAAGGCGGTGGAGACGACGGGCACGGCGCTGGACGCGGCCTCCCGCAGGTCGTAGAAGCCGACCGGGTGCATGCCGAGGGCGCCGAAGACGCGGGCGACCTGGTGCAGTTCGCGCGGTGTGCCGACGCGGATGGCGCCGTGCCGCTCGGCGGTGACCCTGCCGATGGAGCCGAGGCGTTCGGCGTCGGCTCCACGGGCGCGCAGGACGTCCTCGTTGACCTCGCGGGAGACGTCCACCAGCGTCGTGTAGGCGGGCACCTCCCGCCCGTACATCTCCGACAGCCGCACCGCGAACGCGGCCCGCAGCTGCCATTGACCGATCATTGACATGGTTCGGCCCTTTCGGGGACGGGCGACGGTGCCGCGATCACGTCTCCGATGGTCGCCGACCGGACCTCCGTCGTACAGATGACAGGGCCGCCGGCGGGCGCCGGGAAAGGCGCAGGTACACGCGGCGCGAAAAACCCAGTGGACCGATCTTCACAGGTGATCCCTAACATATGGCGTCAAGACAACCATGCGACCGGCTCGTTGGAACGCGTGCCGGTCGGGGTCGCCGATGCCAGGGTCCGCTCCCCGGGCTGCGGTGATCTTCCTACCCAGGAGGACCTTCCGCATGTTCCGACGAATTGGCACTGCCGTCGTCCGACATCCAGTCTGGACGATCGTGGCATGGCTGATCGCGGCGGTGGCGATCGTCGCCACCGCCCCGAGCCTGCCCTCGAACAGCGACGAGAGCAGCTTCCTGCCCAAGAGTTACGAGTCCATCAAAGCGGCCGATCTCCAGGCGAAGGCGTTCCCCAGCGCCTTCACCCCGTCCGCGATCGCGCTGTACCAGCGCACCGACGGCGGCAAGCTCACCGCCGAGGACAAGAAGGACGTCTCCCGGTTCGCCACCGAGCTGGGCGGCAAGCACATCGACCAGGTCCAGAAGGTCGTCCCCGGCCAGCCGTCGAAGGACGGCAGGTACGACCTGATCCTGGTGCAGATGGACAGCAAGAACGCCGGTCAGCCCGTGCAGGCGGACGCGGCCAAGGTGTTGCGCGACGACGTCAAGCAACTGGCCAAGGGCACGGACCTGGAGGTCAGGCTGGGCGGTTCGGCCGCGCAGGCCCTCGACCAGCAGGACTCGTCCAAGCGCGGTGAGGCGCTGATCGGCATCGGCACGTTCGTGATCATCCTGGTCACCCTGCTGATCATCTTCCGCGCGCCGATCCTCGCGTTCCTGCCGCTGATCGTGATCGGCGTGGTGTCCGCGATCGCCAACGGGCTCATCGCGTACGCCACCAAGCTGTTCGGCCTCCAGGCCAACAGTTCCGTGTCGTCGATCCTGATCGTCGTGCTGTTCGGCGTGGGTACGGACTACTTCCTGTTCCTGATGTTCCGGTACCGCGAACGCCTGCGCGCGGGTGACGAACCCAAGCAGGCCATGGTCAACGCGGTCGCGCGGGTCGGCGAGGCCATCGCCTCGGCGGCCGGTGCGGTGATCATCGCGTTCCTCGCGCTGGTGCTGTCCACGCTGGGCTTCCTGAAGCAGATGGGCCCGGCGCTGGCCATCGCGGTCTCCGTCACCCTGGTCGCGGGGCTGACGCTGATCCCGGCCGTGGTGTCGCTGATCGGCCCGAAGGTGTTCTGGCCCTCGAAGTCCTGGCAGCAGGAGCCGGCCAACGCCCGTTTCGCGGCCCTGGGCCGTGGTGTGCAGCGCCGCCCGGGGCTGACCGCCGCGGTCTCCGGTCTCGTGCTGGTGGTCCTGTCCCTGGGCACCCTGGGCTTCCACGCCACGTTCGACCTGGCCTCGGGCTCGATGCCCAAGACCAAGGAGTCCATGGTCGTCCAGGACCGGATGCAGAACGCGTACTCGGCCGGTGCCGCCGCGCCCACCGACGTCTACCTGTCCAGCACCGACGGCAAGGCGCTGGACACGTCCTCCTTCGACGCGTACGCGCAGAAGCTCGGGGCCGTGGACGGTGTCGCGAGCGCCCGGATGGCCCAGGTGAACAAGGCCGGGACCACTGCGGACTTCACCGTAACCCTCAAGTACGAGGCGTCCACGGACAAGGCCATAGACACCGTGGGCCGGGTGCGTGACGTCGCGCACGCCGACGCGCCCGGGGGAACCGAGGCACTCGTCGGCGGCATGTCCTCGATCTACAAGGACATCGACTCCGCGGTCAACCACGACTACCGGACGGTGTTCCCCGTGGCCGCCCTGTTGATCATGGTGATCCTGGGGCTGCTGCTGCGCAGTGTGGTCGCGCCCTGGTACCTGATCGCCTCGGTCGGGCTCGGCTTCGGCGCCACGCTCGGCGCCACGGTCTGGATCTTCCAGGAGGCGCAGAACAAGCCCGGTCTGATGTTCATGCTGCCGGTGATCATGTATCTCTTCGTGGTCGCCATCGGCACGGACTACAACATCCTCATGATCGCCCGGCTCCGCGAGGAGGCCCGTGAGGGCCGGGAGCCGCGCGAGGCGGCCGGCATGGCGGTGCGGCAGTCCGGTCCCACGGTGGCCGCGGCGGGCTTCATCCTGGCGGCGACCTTCGCCACGATGATGCTGGCGGGCAACTCGCTGCTCACGGAGATGGGCTTCGCGGTCTCCTTCGGCATCGCGGTGGCCGCCTTCGTCATGGCGATGTTCTTCACCCCGAGCCTCACGGCGCTGATCGGCCACGCGGCCTGGTGGCCGGGCCACGCCGACCGGGCGGAACCGGCGGCGGGCACGGGCGCGGGGCACGAGGGCGCCACACCGGTGGCCGAGGAGGACCGGAACGCTCCTGCGGGCCGTACCAGCTAGCAGCGGAAAGAGCGGCAGGAGAGGTCTGCCGGGCCGTAAGGGCCCGGCAGACCACTCTGGTATTGACTTCACGTGACGATCGTGAAAAATACGAGATACCAGCTCCCGGAAGGACACTCCTTTGGCTTCTCCGGCTCCTGAACCTGCTGAAGAGGTCCGAGCCGTCCACCGGTGCCGGGTGGAGTGGCCGGACACCGATGCCTCCGGGCACTACCACAACTCGGCGGTGGTGCGGTTCGTGGAGGCGGCCGAGGCGGCACTCGTGCGCGAGCGGGGCGTCGTCGGCTATTTCGGTGCCGCGCCACGGGTGCGCTACGAGGTCGACTTCACCGCGCCGCTCTGGTTCCAGCAGGAGGTGACGACCGTCCTGACCGTCGAACGCGTCGGCACCTCCTCGATGACGTTCCGGTTCGAGGTGTGGGGCGAGGAGATCGACGGCCGTCCCCGGCAGCTCGCCGCGTCCGGCCGCTACACGGTCGTCCACGTGCCGCAGCACGCGGACCGGGCGAGTGCTCCCTGGCCCGCCGAGTGGATCACCGCCCTCACCCCTGCTCCGACCCCGGGTGCCGGGACGGGCGGGGGCGGCACCCGGCAGCCGTAGCCGTGCGCGGCGGACCGGTCACGGGAGGCGGTCCGCCGCGCTGTGTCATCGCCGGTGCTACGCCGCGAGTGCGTGCCCGGGGTGCAGGACGACCTTGGTGTAGCCCTCGATCCGCTGGTCGAACTTCTCGTAGGCGCCCGGCGCCTCCTCCAGCGGCAGCTCGTGGGAGACCACGAAGCTGGGCTTGGCCCGCCCCGCGATGATCAGGTCACGCAACTGCCGGTTGTACTGCTTGACGTTGCACTGACCAGTGCCCATCCGCTGCCCCTTCTCGAACATCCTGCCGATGGACACCAGCAGCTGGCCGTGCTTGGCGTGCTCGTCGGGTCCGCCCGGGTCGGACGGGACGTACAGGCCCGGTACGCCGAGCATGCCGGTCGGCCGTACCGTCTCGACCAGGGTGTTCAGGACGACGGCGGGTTCCTCGTGGCTCGCGTCGTGCGCCTGGGCCTGGTAGCCGACGGCGTCGACGCCCTTGTCCGTTCCCTCGCCTCCGGTCTGTTCCTTGATCTGCTCGGCCGGGTCGCCCTTGGTGAAGTCGATCGGTATCGCGCCGATCTGCTCCGCCTTGGCGAGCCGCTCGGGCACGCGGTCGACCGAGAACACCTTGGCCGCACCGCGCAGCAGCGCGGAGTACGCGGCCATCAGCCCGACCGGGCCGGCCCCGAAGACGGCGACGCTCTCGCCCGGAATCACCTGGGCCAGCTCACAGCCGTGATAGCCGGTCGGGAAGATGTCCGCGAGCAGCACGAAGTCGGTCTCGAACTCGTTGCCCGGCGGCAGCTTCAGGCAGTTGAAGTCGGCGAACGGAACCCGCAGCAGCTCCGCCTGGCCGCCCTTGTAGGGGCCCATGGCCACATAGCCGTAGGCTCCGCCGGCGAAGCCCGGATTCACCGTGAGGCAGAAGCCGGTCCTGCCGGCCAGACAGTTCTTGCAGAAGCCGCAGGCGACGTTGAAGGGCATGACCACCCGGTCGCCCTCGGACAGCGAGGTCACGCCGGAGCCGATCTCCTCGACGATGCCGAGGTTCTCGTGGCCGAAGACGATGCCCGACTCGGCGGCCGTACGCCCCTCGTACATGTGCAGGTCGGATCCGCATATGGCGGTCGACGTGACCCGTACCAACACGTCGTTCGGGTGCTGGATCCGCGGATCCTCGACGTCCCTGATCGTGACGCTGAATGGCTTCTCGTAGACGACGGCTTTCACCTGGCTCACCTCCGCGTCGAACGCCGGGCGACGACGGACCGCGCGGGCCGGGGCCTGGCCAGGGGAAACAGCCGGGACAGAGCCCCCGGTCCGTGCCGCAACCCTGGGCGCTCTTGTTTCACCATCGGATACTTCCAGAAAACGCCGATCGCGCAGGCGCTGCAACCCCGGCACCGACGGCGCCCTCCTACGGGGAAAGTGCCCGGCCCAGCGAGCCGTGGACGTCTGCGGTGCGGTCGGCCGTAGGCTCGCCAACAGGCATGGGCGGCAGGGGTGTTGGTACCAAGGGGGAGCCTGGTGGGAATGACGGGGGCGTCGGCTGTGCGGCCCGTTGCGGAATTGCTCGTCGAGAACTCCGTGCGCTACGGCGGGAAGGTCGCCTTCGCCGATGACCGGCGGACGGTGAGCTGGGCCGAGCTGGAGCGCAGGACCGGCCGGTTGGCGGCCGGGCTGAGGATCGGACTGGGGATCGGCCGCGCGGCCCGGGTGGCCTTCTGCCTGGCTGACGGCGTGGAGCTGGTCGAAGGGCTGCTCGCCACGGTGCGGGCCGGCGCGGTGGGGGTGCCGCTGAGCTCCCGCGCCACGGACGCCGAGCTCGCCGAGCTGCTGGCCGACTGCGATCCGGCCGTGCTGGTCACCGACCGGCACCACCTGCCGCGGATCACGCGGCTGACGGCCGGACGGCCCGTCCGGCTGCTGGTCACCGGTGCGGGACCACTGCCCGACCGGGTCGCCGCCTGGGAGGTCCTGGCCACGACACCGTCGTCCGCTCCCCCGGACGACCTCGGCCTGGACGAGCCGGCCTGGCTGCTCTACACGTCCGGGACCTCCGGCGCCGGCCGGGCCGCGATCTCCAGCCAGCGGTCCGCGCTGTGGTCCTCGGCGGCCTGCTATCTGCCCCGGCTCGGGCTGTCGGCGGCCGACCGCGTCCTGTGGCCGCTGCCCCTCTCGCACACCTACGCCCACTCGCTCTGCATCCTGGGCACCACCATGGCCGGGGCGAGCGCCCGGATCACCACGGCCCGGGAACCGGCCGCACTGGCACGGCTGGTCGGCGAGTACGCGCCGACCGTGCTGGCCGGGGTGCCGCTCACCTACGGGCAGTTGCTGGACACCGGCCTGGGCGCCGTGCCCTCGCTGCGGCTGTGCGTCACGGCCGGCGCGCCCAGCGACCCCGAGCTGCGGGAGGAGACCGAGGCACGGTTCGGCGCCCCGCTGCTGGACGGCTACGGCAGTACCGAGACCTGCGGCAAGATCGCGGTGGAGTCGCCCACCGGGCCGCGGGTGCGCGGCAGCAGCGGTATGCCGCTGCCCGGTATGGAGGTGGAGGTCCGGGCCGTCGCGACGGAGCGGGCCGACGGGGAGGGTGCGGACGGCAAGGACGGTGCGGACGGCAAGGACGGTGCGGACGGCAAGGGCGATGGGGACGGCCGGGACGGTGCGGACGGCGAGATCTGGGTCCGCGGCCCCGGCGTCATGCTCGGCTACCACAACCGGCCCGAGGAGACCGCCGCCGTCCTGCGCGACGGCTGGTATCGCACGGGTGACCTGGGCCGGCTCGACGAGCGTGGTTTTCTGACCGTCACCGGCCGGGCTGGCGACCGTATCGTGCGCGGCGGCGAGAACGTCGACCCGGCCGAGGTGGAGCGGGTGCTGTGCGGTCTGCCCGGGGTGCGGGACGCGGCCGTGGTCGGGCGGGCCCATCCGCTGCTGGGTGAGGTTCCGGTGGCGTTCGTGGTGCCGGACCGCCCGGACCTCGATCCGGCGCCGCTGCTGCGTGCCTGTGCCGCGGTGCTCTCCGCGCACAAGGTGCCCGAGGAGGTGCTGCTGACCCCGGCGGTACCGCGCACCTCCGGCGGCAAACCGCGCCGGGCCCTGCTGCGCCGGGCGCTCGCCGACCGTCCGGCCGATCCGGGACTCGCCGAACTGGCCGGACGGACGCCGGGTGAGCGGCGGGCCGCGCTGACCGACCTGGTGTGCACGGAGACGGCGGCGATCCGGGGGACGGCCGCCGATCCGGGCACGGCGTTCGCCGATCTCGGTCTGACGTCGATGGACGCGATGACCCTGTGGCACCGGCTCGGTACCCGCACCGGGCTGCGGCTGCCGGCGACGCTGGTGTGGGACCACCCGAGCCCGGCCGCGGTCGCGGCCCACCTGGACGCCCTGCTGCACGGGACCGCCGGGCCGGTACCCGCCGGGGCTGCCGGACCCGCACTCGTCGGGACGACCGGGCCCGCGTCGGACGGGACGGCGCCCCTTTCCCGGCGTGGTCCGGAGGCCGAGCCGGTGGCGATCGTGGCGGCCGGCTGCCGCTTTCCGGGCGGCGTGAGCTCGCCCGAGGACCTCTGGCGCCTGGTGGCCGAAGGCCGTGACGCCACCGGCGGGTTCCCCACCGACCGGGGCTGGGACCTCGCGTCGCTGCACCATCCGGACCCCGACCGGCCCGGGACGACGTACACCCGCCGCGGCGGGTTCCTCGACGGGGTCGCGGACTTCGACCCGCTGTTCTTCGGCATGTCGCCCCGCGAGGCGCTGGCCACCGACCCTCAGCAGCGGCTGCTCCTTGAGGTCGCCTGGGAGACCTTCGAACGGGCCGGTGTCCCGGCGCCGGAGCTGCGCGGCACCGACACCGGCGTGTTCGTGGGTCTGATGCACGCCGGCGGGTACGGCGGCGGACGGTCGGCGCACGAGTTGGAGGCCCAGCTCGGCATCGGCTCGTCGCCGAGCGTGGCGTCCGGCCGGATCTCCTACGTTCTCGGGCTGCGCGGTCCGGCGCTGACCCTGGACACGGCGTGTTCGTCCTCGCTGGTGGCGCTGGACCTGGCAGCCCGGTCGCTGCGGGCCGGGGAGTGTTCGCTGGCGCTGGCGGGCGGGGTGACGGTGCTGTCGAATCCGCGGCCGTTCGTCGTGTTCAGCCGGCTGCGCGGGCTGTCGCCGGACGGGCGCTGCCGGTCGTTCGCCGCGGGCGCGGACGGCACCGCCTGGGCCGAGGGGGTCGGTCTGGTGCTGCTGGAGCGGCTGTCGGACGCCCGCCGCAACGGCCATCCGGTGCTGGCGGTGCTGCGCGGTTCCGCCGTCAACTCGGACGGCGCGTCGAACGGCCTGACCGCCCCCAACGGCCAGGCACAGCGCGACCTGATCCGGCTGGCGCTGGCCGACGCCGGGCTGACGGGGTCCGACGTCGACGCGGTCGAGGGACACGGCACGGGCACCGCGCTCGGCGACCCGATCGAGGCGGGCGCCCTGCTCGCGACCTACGGGCAGCGCCGTGACCCGGCCGACCCGGTGTGGCTGGGCTCGGTGAAGTCGAACCTGGGGCACACCCAGGCCGCGTCGGGGGTGGCGGGCCTGATCAAGATGATCGAGGCGATGCGCCACGACCAGCTGCCCGCCTCCCTCTACGCGGAGCGGCCGTCGCCCCACGTCGACTGGTCCGGCGGTGCGGTACGGCTGCTCGACCGGGCCCGCCCGTGGCCGCGCCGCGACCGTCCGCGCCGGGCGGCGATCTCGTCGTTCGGCATCGGCGGCACGAACGCCCACGTGATCATCGAGGAGCCGACGGAGGCCGATCCGGCGGTTGGCCCCGCGGGCGATCCGGCGGCCGGTCCCGCGCTCTGTCCGGCGGCCGATCCGTCAGTCGATCCGGCATTCCGACCCACGGTCGGTGGCACCGGTGATCCAGCGGTCGATGGGACGGGCGATCCGGCGGTCAGTCCGCCAGTCGATCCGGCAGTCGATCCCACGGCCGCTCCGCCAGTCAGTCCGGCAGTCCGACCCGCGGTCGGTGCCACCGACGATCCACCGGTCGATGGGACGGGCGATCCGGCGGTCATCGGGGTCGGCGGCGCAGATTCGGCCCCGTCGGCGCCCCGCGGGCTGCCGCTCCTGCCCTGGCTGGTCGGCGGGGGTGACGAGGCCGGGATGCGTGCCCATGCCGCGAGGCTGGCGGCCGAGCTGGCCGACGTACGGGACGACGCGGACGCCCTGGACGTCGCGTTCTCGCTGGCCACGACGCGGGCCCCGCTGTCGCACCGGGCGGCCGTCCTGGCCCCGGACGCCGAAGGCCTGCTCAGGGGTGTGCGCGAGCTGGCCGCCGGCGCCGACGGCCCGGCGCTGCTGCGAGGCACCGCGCGCCCACGGCCCAAGGTGGCGCTCCTCTTCCCCGGCCAGGGGGCTCAGCGCCCCGGGATGGGCAGCGAGCTGCGGGCGGCATTCCCCGCCTTCGACGCGGCGTTCACGGGCCTGTGCGAGGAGTTCACCCCGTGGCTCGACCGCCCTCTGCTGGAGGTGATCGACGAGCCGGGCCTGCTGGACCGCACCGACTACGCGCAACCCGCGCTCTTCGCCTACGCGGTGGCCCTGCACTCCCTCGTCGCCGGCTTCGGCGTACGGCCGGACCGGCTGGTCGGGCACTCGGTCGGCGAGCTGGCCGCCGCCCATGTCGCCGGGGTGTTCTCCCGTGCCGACGCGGTACGGCTGGTCGCCGCGCGCGGCCGGCTGATGGCGGCCCTGCCCGCGGGCGGCTCGATGATCTCGGTCCGGGCGCCGCTGACCGAGGTGACGCCCCTGCTCGACGGGGTTCCCGGGCGGGCCGTCGCGGTCGCGGCGGTCAACGGACCGGAGTCGGTCGTGCTGTCCGGGCCCGAGGACGCGGTGACGGCGCTGGCCGCCGCCCTCGGACGGCCGCAGCGCCGCCTGCGGGTGAGCCATGCCTTCCACTCGCCGCTGCTGGACCCGGTGCTGGCCGAGTACCGTGCGGTCGCCGAGTCGGTGACCTACCGGCGGCCGACCGTGCCGGTCGTGTCCACGCTGACCGGGCGCGCGGAGACGGACGCGCTCGCCAGCGCCGGGCACTGGGTACGGCAGGCACGCGAGACGGTCCGGTTCGCCGATGCCGTGAGCGCGCTCGCCGAGGAGGGCGTCACGGCCTTCGTCGAGGCGGGGCCGTCCTCCACGCTCGGTGTGGCGGCCGAGGAGTGCGTCGGGCCGGACGCGGGCGCGGTGTTCGTGCCGTGCGGCGACGCCCGGACGACGGTCGAGGCGCTGGCCGCGCTGCATGTGCACGGGGTCGGGGTGGACTGGCGGTCGGTGTACGCGGACTCCGGTGCCCGACGGCGTCCGCTGCCCACCCACCCCTTCCGGCGGCAGCGCTACTGGCTGGACGCCGTCCGGCCGCAGAGCGGGTCCGGCCATCCGCTGCTGGGCGAGCCGGTGCCCGATGCCGACGGGCCCGGGATCCGGCACACCGCCGTGCTGTCCCTCGACGGCCATCCCTGGCTGGCCGACCACGTGATCGGTGGCCGGGTGGTGGTGCCCGCAACCGTCTTCGCCGAGCTGGCGGCCCGCGCCGACGGCTCCGCCGGGCCGGTGCGGCTGGCCGAACTCGCTCTCCACGCCCCGCTCGTCCTCGCTCCGGGACAGGGGGCGCAGGTGCAGGTGGTGGCCGGGTCGCCGGACGGGACGGGCGGGCGGCCGGTCACCGTCTGGGGCCGCCGGGCCGACCCGCCCGAGCCATGGACCCGGCACGCCACCGCGACGACCGCCCCGGCCGAGACACCGGCCGCCGAAGCGCCCGGCGCCTGGCCGCCGGTGGGCGCGGAGCGGATCGCCGTCGACTACGAGCGCCTCGCCGACCACGGCCATCGCTACGGGCCCGCCTTCCGCGCGGTCACCGCGCTGTGGCGCCGGGACGACGAGACCTTCGCCGAACTGGCGCTGCCGCCCGGGGAAGCGGCGACCGCGCGGTCGTACACCCTGCACCCGGCCCTGTTCGACGCCGCCCTGCATGCCGCGCTGCTGGCCGAAGAGCCGGGCGAGCCGAAAGCACCGGTGACCTGTTCCGGGCTGACGGTGTACGCGACCGGGGCCGCCGCCGCGCGAGCGGTCGTACGACGGCTCGGTCCGGACGAGTTCCGCGTCACCCTCACCGACGGGGCCGGGCAGCCGGTGGCGGCCGTGGAGTCCGTGGTCACTCGGACGATCCCGGCGGCCGGGCCGCCGGCCGAGACATACCGCCTCATGTGGCGGCCCGTGCCCTCGGCCGACACCGCAAGCCCGACCGACACCGCAAGCCCGACCGGCATCGCAAACCCGACCGGCATCGCGAACCCGCCCGGCGCCGCGAGGCCCGAGCACGAGTTGCTCGATGTGGCCGGGCTGGCCGCCGCTCTGCCCCCGGACACGCCCGTGCCCGACCGGGTGCGGGCGCTGCTCGGCGCCGTGCTGGAGCGGGTGCGGGAGTGGACCGCCGACGCACGGCCGGGCCGGCTGCTGGTCCTCACCGGGAACGCCACCGGGGACGAGCCCGACCTGGCCGAGGCCGCCGTCGCCGGGCTCGTCCGCAGCGCCGGGTCCGAACATCCGGGCCGGATCGTGCTGGTCGACCGGCAGGGCGCCGCGGCCACGACGGCGGCTGTGGCGGCGGCGCTGCGCTCCGGCGAGCCGGAACTCGCCCTGCGCGACGGTGTCGCCATGGCACCCCGGCTGGCCCCCGCCGATCCGCCGACCGCCGAGCCCCCGGAACTGGATCCCGAGGGGACCGTCCTCGTCACCGGAGGCACCGGTGCGCTCGGGGCGAGCCTGGCCCGGTACCTGGTCGCCGAACGCGGGGTCCGGCATCTGCTGCTGGCCGGCCGCGGCGGAAAGGTCCCGGACTGGGCGGACGAACTGGCCGCCGACGTACGCGTGGTGGCGTGCGATGTGAGCGACCGGGCAGCCGTGGACGCGCTGGTCGCGTCCTGCCGACCGCCGCTCACGGCGGTCTTCCACCTGGCCGGGGTGGTGGACGACGGCGTGACGGACGCCATGACGCCCGAGCGGATCGCTGCCGTGCTCGCGCCGAAGGCGGACGGTGCCTGGCATCTGCACGAGGCGACGCAGGACCTCGGTCTGGCCGCCTTCGTGCTCTACTCCTCGGCCGCGGGCGTGCTCGGCAGACCGGGGCAGTCGAACTACGCCGCCGCGAACGGGTTCCTCGACGCGCTCGCCCGGTATCGGGTGGCCCGCGGCCTGCCCGCGCAGTCGCTGGCGTGGGGGCCGTGGACGACGGCGGGCGCCGCGGGCATGGCGGGCCGGGTCGCACCGGACCGGCTGCGCAAGGGCGGTGTGCTGCCCGTCGGCGAGCGGGAGGGCATCGCTCTCCTCGATGCGGCGCTGCGCCGGCCGGAACCGGTCCTGGTGCCGGTACCGCTGGACCTGCGGGCCGCGGCGGGGCCGGGCGCGCCGACCGTCCTCGCCGACCTGCTGCCGCGCAGCCGGGCCGCGGTCGACGCGCCGCCCCCGACCGACGTCACCCCGGCGCCCGGCGCCTGGCGCGACCGGCTCGCCGCCGTCGCGCCGCCCGAACGCCCTGCGCTGCTGGCCGAATTGATCCGCGCCGAGATCGCGGCGGTCCTGGGCTTCACGGACCCGTCCGCCCTGCCCGCCGAACGCTCCTTCACCGAGATCGGCTTCGACTCCCTCTCCGCGGTGCAGGTCCGCAACCGCCTCAGCGCGTTCACCCGGGTCCGCCTGTCGCCGACCGTCGTACTGGAGTACCCGACGCTGCCCGAGCTGACGGCACACGTCCACGGGGTGCTGCTCGACGAGGACGCGGCGCCGGGACCGGAAACGGAAACGGCGCCTGCCGACGGCCTTCGGCAACCCCCGCCCGAGCCCACCCCCACCCCCGCACAACTCCCCTCCTCCCCCTACCGGTTCAGCCCCCTCTACCACCGTGTCCTGCGCGAGGAAGGGCCGAAGGAGGCGATGACACTGCGCTTCTTCGCGTCGTACGCCCTGCCGGTCTTCTCCGGCGAGGAGCGGGCCCGGCACACCGTCCCGCCGCTCCAGCTCGCCCACGGCGACGGCACGCCGCTGGTCTACCTCCCCGACTACATGGCACCGCACCTGCGCCTGCCCACCGGCCTGGCCCGGCAGTTCGACGGCGAGCGGGATCTGCATGTGCTGGAGCATCCAGGTTTCGGCACCCGGCGGGCCGTTCCGGACAGTGTGGCCACACTGGTGCGGGCGCACACCGAAACCGTGCGCTCGCTGCCCGTCGAGAGGGCGCCCGTCCTGGTCGGCTACTGCGCGGGCGGGGCGATCGCCCATGCCGTGGCGCGGCAGCTGGCGGCGGAGGGAGAGCCGCCGGCCGGGGTGGTCCTGCTCGACTCCCATGCCGGGGTGCTGAGCCGTGGGGATGCGCGCGGGCAGGCGCTGATGTCCGCGGGTGCGGCGCTCGACGCCGAGGTGGTCGACCGGCTGGACGACTCCCTGCTGATCGTCGGAGGCGGGTACATCCGTGTGATGGAGAGCTGGCGGCCCGAACCGTCCCCGGTTCCGGCCCTGTTGCTGCGCGGCCGGCCCACCGCGGAGATGCTGCGCATCGCGCCCGCCGACGGCTGGCGGCCGCACTGGCCGTTGCCGCACGACGGCGTGGACGTGCCCGGTGACCACTACTCCCTGCTCCACCAGGACGCCGACAGCACGGCCGCGGCGATCCGTGCCTGGCTGCCCAAGTGACCACCGTCCCCGGCTCGTTCGGAAGAGGAGCTCCTGCATGACTGCGCGGTACGACGAGTACGACCTGATCGTCGTCGGCGGTGGGCCGGCCGGCTCGACCGCCGCGACGGCCGTGGCCCGGCGCGGGCACCGCGTGCTTCTGCTGGAGCGGGAGACCTTCCCCCGTTACCAGATCGGCGAGTCCCTGCTGCCCGCCACGGTTCACGGCCTGTGCCGCCTGCTCGGCGTCGCCGACGAGGTCGCGGGGGCCGGCTTCACCCTCAAGCGCGGCGGGACCCTGCGCTGGGGCCGGGACCCGGAGCCCTGGCAGTTCTCCTTCGCGACGACGCCCCGGCTGCCGGATCCCACCGCGACCGCCTTCCAGGTGGAGCGCTCCCGGTTCGACGAGATCCTGCTGCGCAACGCGGCAAGGGTGGGCGCCGACGTCCGCGAGGGCTGCCCGGTGCGCCGGGTGCTCGGCGAGGGCGGGCGGGTGCGCGGTGTCGAGTACACCGGCCGGGACGGCACCCCGCGCACCGCGCACGCCCGGTTCGTCGTCGACGCGTCCGGCAACACCAGCCGGATCCACGGCCGGGTGGGCGGGGCCCGGGTGTACTCGGACTTCTTCCGCAACCTCGCGGTGTTCGGCTACTACGCGGGCGGCCGCAGGCTGCCCGCACCGAACGACGGCAACATCTTCTGCGCCGCGTTCGACGCCGGCTGGCTCTGGTACATCCCGCTGCGCTCCGACCTGACCAGCGTCGGTGCCGTGATCGCGCCGGAGCACTTCGGGGCCGTCCAGGGCGACCCGCGTGCCGCGTGGCAGGACATGATCAAAGCCTGCCCCGAGGTCGACCGGCTGCTGACGGACGTACCGGTTGCGACCGAGCCGCCGTACGACCGGGTCCGGGTGCGCAAGGACTACTCCTACTGGAAGACGTCCCTGTGGATCCCGGGCATGGCGTTGGTCGGCGACGCCGCCTGCTTCGTGGACCCGGTGCTCTCCTCGGGCGTCCATCTGGCCACCTACGGGGCCCTGTTGGCGGCCCGTGCGGTGAACGCGGCCCTGGAGGGCAGGGTGCCGGAGGAGCGCGGCTTCGCCGAGTTCGAGGCGCGCTATCGCCGGGAGTACGGGGTGTTCTACGAGTTCCTCGTCGCGTTCTACGACATGGAGCGGGACGAGGACTCGTACTTCTGGTCGGCGAAGAAGATCACCCGGGTGGATGTCGACGAGGCCGCCGCCTTCGCCGAGCTGGCCGGGGGTGTGGCGTCGGGTGACACCGGGATACCCGGCGCCGGTGGCCTCGGCGTGCGGTGGAGCGCCGCGGCGGCCGAACTGGAGGGCGCGGTGGACCGGTTGGCCACCGCCGGCGACCGCACGAACCCGCTCCTGACCACCCGGGTCGTCACCGAGACCTTCCGCACCGGCAACGACCTCCAGGAGCAGGCCCTGTACGGCGCCCCGCTGGACGGCCCGGCCCGGCGGACGTCCGTCCCCGGCCTGCTCGGGGTCACCGAGGACGGTCTGTCCTGGCTTCCGGCGTGACGCCGACGAACTCCCCCGGCAGCGACGACCGTTGGTGAGCAGGCAGCTGCTCACCGGGCGAAGGGCTGCACCTCCGGCGCCCGGCCCGGCAGCCCGGTGTCGTCCCGGCCGCGCAGCCAACGGTCGAAGAAGGAGGCCAGGCAGGCCCGTTCGGCAGGAATGGCGCGGGCCGGGGTGATGGTGCCGATGAGATTCACGACCGTCTTGCGGGGCAGGCCGAGCCGGCGGGCGAGCTGCGGGATCATCGCCTCCTCGTCGGTGAACGTGGCGTGTTCGGCGCCGCGCAGGGTCAGGCCCTCGCGCGGGCCGTGGCTGTGCCGCCACAGGGAGTTCCAGGACGGGACCGTGCTCAGGTCGTTGCCGTCCTTGCCGATCAGCAGGAAGGGGCGGTCCAGGCCGTCGGCGGCGACGGTGGAGAGGTTGCCGGAGTCGCCGTCCTCCTGGACGTACGCGACCACGCCGTCCAGGTTGGCTCCCGCCGCGATCCGCCGGTCGTCGTGCATCGCCTGGAGGGCGGTGAAACCGCCGGCCGAGTGACCGAACATGCCGATGCGGTCCCGGTCGAGGGTGCCGCGCAGTTCCCGGGGCAGTGCTCGCGGCAGCGCGTCCAGCAGGAAGCGGGTGTCGGCCACCCGTACGTCCATCGTCTTCTTCAGGAGGGCCGTGATGCGCTTCTTGTCCGGGTAGGCCTTGTCGTACTCCGCGGGCAGCACGGTGCGTTCGACGCGGCCGCCGGGGAACTGGACGGCGGTGGCGTCGTAGGTGTGGTCGAGCATCACCACGACGTAGCCGCGGGAGGCGAGGTCGTCGCAGAGGGTGGTGCCGAGGGAACGCGGGTCGCCGGCACCCGGTGAGTAGCAGACGACCGGATACGGGCCGCGGTCCCGGTCGACCGGGGCGCCTTCGTGCGCGTGGGTGCGGGTGGCCGCCCAGTCGACCTTGTCGGCGGGGATGTCGGCGAGGTTGTTGACGGCGGCGAAGCCGGCGGCCTCCCCGGGCAGCATCTGCGGTGCCCGGGGGTGGCCGCCGGCGTCCCGCGCCGGGTAGCGGACGCTGATCATCAGCTCCCGGTACGGCTGCGCGGTCATCCAGGGATCGGCGCGTGCGGTGTCGACGAGGCGCAGCGAGACCGTGCCCACCGGATGCGGCCCGCTGGGCGTGGGCAGCGTCAGCCGCACCGGCCCTGCCGTGCGCGGCGCGGCCGACGCGGTGCGCGCGGAGACGGCGGACAGGGTGGTGGCGGCGACGGCCGACAGCAGGGCGGTGCGGCGGGTGAGCAAGGCAGGCCTCCTTGACTGCGCGGACCGCGCGGACTGCGGGTGTTCAGCGACTCCTCTCAGCTTTGTGGACGGGCCCGGCCGTCACCATCCGGCAAGCCGGTTGTCACCCCGGGGGGTTAGCCCTACGTGTGTCAGCTTGTCGTGCCGTGGGCGGCCGTGGCGGCCCGGCCCTGCCAGCGGTAGGTGGCGAAGGAGCCCGCCGGAACGGTCGTCACGAAGCTCTGGCCGCCGACGACGACCCGGACCTTGCTGTCGGTGGCGTTGCCGTTGCCGAGGACGGTGACGTATCCGCCGTCACGGGTGCGGTAGACCACGTTGCTGACGCCGTGTTCCGTGGCGCTGGACTCCAGGCGGACGTCACCGGGCGAGAGGTACTTCGCGAACTGCCCGAGCCCGTACAGCTCGTCGCGGACCGTGAATTTCTTCGTCTCCGTGTTGACGGTCACCAGCCGGTTCGTCCACTTGGTGGTGGCCGCGACCTGGTCCCAGTCGATGTTGTTGTCCCGGGCCGGCGTCCAGTGCAGGGTGCCGCCGTCCTGGTCGGTGGTCTGGGCCCACAGGATGTAGGAACCGGCGTCCAGGCGGAAGTCGTTGAGGACGGTCGAGGGCGACAGGTCGCTGGTCTCCGTGAGCTGGACGGGCTTTCCGAACTCCTCGTAGGCGTCGCGCATGACGCTCGGGTCGCCCCAGTAGGGGTGGAAGGCGATGGCGTCGGCCGCCTTGCGGACCTGCGCGCCGGTCACGGAGCCGTCCGGGGCGTCCTGGAAGATGCGGTAGTAGTTCTTGGTCGCCGTGCTGTTGGGGTCGTGCCAGTCCCAGAAGTTGAAGTCGTGCACATAGAGCTGGGTGTCCAGGCGGGCGGCGCGCATTTCGCGCTTGATGGCGAGGGCCAGTTTCTGCTGCTGCGCGATGCTGATGTCCATGGCCGGGTAGACGACGTCCATGCCGGGCTCGTTCAGCAGGGTGAGCGCGTCGACGCGGATGCCGTGCCTGGCGTACGCCTGGACGAACTTGACGTAGTACCGGGCGAACACCTCGATGCAGTCGTCCCGCAACTTGCCGACCTGGTAGTAGTCCGTGCTGCTCCCGGGCTTGAGTGCGACCTCGCCGAGGAAGCGGTTGTTCGTCTTCATCCAGGCCGGGGCGCTCCACGCCGACGCGAAGAAGGTGGCGCGCGGGTTGTAGTGCTGGATGAGCTTGATGGTGTCGATGATGTGCAGGTCGAGGTCCCGCTGCACGGAGAAGTGCTTCAGGCCGAAGTCCTCGGTGACGCCGGCGGGCAGGTCGTCCTCCGACCAGAACGGCAGGTGCTCGATGAGGTCGGGGCTGCCGATCGTCAGCCGGAACCGGTCGAGTCCCGCGCCGTGCTTGGGGTCGACGAGCAGCCGGATGGCCGCCGCACGCTCGGTGGGGGTGAGCTTCCACAGATTGGAGACGCTGGTCTCGTCCAGGGAGAAGCCGATGCCCGTGTACTTCTGCCGGAGGGCGGTCGGGTCGGCGACCACGGTGGCGTCGACGGAACCGCCCGGGTCCGCGCCCGTCCTGACGATCGGCAGGGGCTGCCATGCCTGCGCGCCGCCGGTGGAGTAGGTGCCGGTCACGACCTGGCCGTGCCCGGTGCTGCCGCTCGGGGCCCGGCCGGTCTGCGCGGACGGACTCGCGCCGATGAGCGGCAGTGTCATGACAGTGACGGCCGCGATCGCGGTGATCGTACGTCTCACAGCAACTCCTGGACTCTGCGGGGGTGTCGGGGGTGGTGCCGTGCCGAACCGAGATCCAAGCAATATCCGCGATGTTAAGTCAAGGTGTGAAGAAAGGGTTTCGCGAGGAGCGGTGCCGGCGCCCGGCAGACTGCCGGGCGCCGACGGGCCGTCAGCTCAGGGCCGCTGCCGGCACGGACCGGGTGAGGTGCCGGGCGAAGAAGCGGGCCGCGCTGTCGGCCTCGAACCTGGGGTGTTCCTTGTGCCTGCCCGCGTTGGCGTGCAGGGTCTTCTCCTCGGAGGCGAAGGCGTCGAACAGCGCGAGACCGGCCTCGCGCGGGATGTGTTCGTCGTCCCACTGGAGATGGAACTGGACCGGGACGGTGATCCGCCGTGCCGTCGCGGCCAGGGCGTCGGGCCAGTGCAGGCCGAGGACCGCGGCGGTGATCCGGGGATCGGCCGCCGTCAGCGGCACCCCGATCGCGGTGGCCATGTTGAGGCCGTAGTAGCCCACCGGGCCTTCGGCGCCGATCTCCGGAAGGGCCTGGAGGGCGTCCAGGGTCGCCTGCCACTCGGGCACGGCGCGCTCGGCGAGGTGGGCGTTGTAGCGGACGACGATCGGGCCTTCCGGCTCGCCCGCCTCCCGCGCCCGGTAGAGCGCGGCGATCTCCTGCTCGTCGTATGCCGTGCGCGGCCGGTCGCCATGGCCGGGCGAGTCGATGCAGGCGACGTGGAACCCGCCGACGTCGACCAGTCGGTGCGCGCGGCCCGGCATCGCCGGCCACCTCTTGTGGGTGCCGCCGCCGTGGCCCATCAGGACCAGGGGCGCGCGCTCGGGGCCGGACACGGGCGACCAGAGCACACCGGGGATCCCGTCCACGGTGAAGTCGCGTTCGACGACGCCGTTGGACGACGTCTCGGCGGTGAACTGCACGGAATGCATAGGTTGTTGCCTTTCGGGATGGCCTTGTGGTTCAGGCGCTCCCGGCGACGCCTACGTCAATCGCCCGACCGTGACGGAGAGAGGGAGCACCCACTCGAATACAGCGTTCATGGGTCTCACCTCCTCGCGGATCAGCACGGCCCCACGGACGTTACGCATCGAACGCCCGCCCGTCCACCGGGTTTTCCCGCCGCCCGCATCCGGTTCCCGAAGTGGCTACGGCCGTCTGGTCACCCGCATCGGGAGTCGGGCGGGGCTGAGCGTGGCACGCCGTGGCGCCGGCTCGACCGGGCCCTGGAACTCCGGGGTCAGGGTCCAGCGGGCCGCGATCGTCGCCAGGGCCAGGGTCGCCTCGGTCAACCCGAACATGTCGCCGATGCACTTGTGGACACCGCCGCCGAACGGCACGAACGCGTCCTTCGGCAGGGCGGCGGCCCGCTCCGGCAGCCACCGGTCCGGCTCGAACCGGTCGGGGTCGGCGAACACCTCGGGGTCGTGGTGCAGCAGGTAGGGGCTGTACGCGAGGCCGGTGCCCGCGGGCAGCAGGTGCGGGCCCAGTTCCACCTCCGCCGTGGTGACCCGGGTGAAGATCCAGCCCGGCGGGTACATCCGCAGCGCCTCGGTGATCACCCGGCGGGTCTCCGGGAGCGAGCCGATGTCTTCCCAGTCGGCGGAGCGGCCGCCGAGCACCGAGTCCACCTCGGTCCGCAGCCGTTCGGCGGCCTCGGGGTGGGCGCCGAGCAGGTACAGCGACCAGGAGAGGGCGGCGGCCGTCGTCTCGATCCCGGCCAGGAACAGGGTGATCACCTGGTCGTGGATCTCCTGCGGGCTCAGGCGTTCGCCGTCGTCGTCGGCGCCGGCGGCCAGCAGCATGGAGAGCAGGTCCCCGTGGTCCTCGCCGGACGCCCGGTACGCCTCGATGATCTCGTCGACGGAGGAGTGCAGCAGTCGCACGGCCCGGTCGTAACGGATGTTGCCCGGGGTGGGCACCCGGCCGAGCACTCCGGTGGGCTCCATCATGCGGAGGAACAGCCCGTGCAGGTAGACGGAGAGGGCGTCCACGACCCGCGCGGCCGCCGGTCCGGCGACATCGGCGGCGAACATGGTGCGGGCCGCCGTACGCGAGGTGATGTCGTACGTCGCGGCCGCGACGTCGATCACCGCACCCTCCTCCCACTCCCCCAGGACCGCGTCGATCATGGAGTTCATGACCTTGGCGTAGGTCTGGACCCGGGCGCGGCCGAACGCGGGCTGCATCAGCCGGCGTTGCCGCCGGTGCGTCTCGAAACGGCTGGTGAGGAGGGAGTCGCCGGTGAGTTCCCGCACCTTGTCGAACAGGGCGCCGCCCTTGTCGAAGGTGCGGCTGTCGGTGAGCACCTGCCGGGTCAGCCCGGCGTCGGTGATCACCACCATCGGCAGCGCGCCGATGTCCACCCGGACCAGCTCGCCGACCTGTTCCAGCGAGCGCAGGAAGTGCAGCGGGCGGCGGAACAGCGGTACGGCGTGCCCCAGCAGCGGCAGCCGGCCGGGCGCCACCGGCACCGGACGGAACCCGGCCGACGTCTGCTCGCGCGTGTTCAGTGACTGCGTCATGTCGATCACGCCCACCAGGAGTCGATGCAGGCCGGGGCCGGCAGGTCGGTACGGATGGCGCCGGGCCCGGGGGTGTCGGCCACCGTCCAGCCGGGGCGGGCCGGATCGGCGACGGCCGCGTCGTCCGCGTTGGTGGGGTCGGTGTAGCGCGGGGAGCGGCCGCTGTAGTCGAGGTAGCCGCGGATCCACTGGCCCAACCCCATGGCGTACCGGGCGAGTTCGGGACCGCCGGTGGCCACCGTCTCGTCCCGCAGCGCCAGGAACTTCGCCATCGCACGGTCCCGCATCGCCCCGGCGAGTGCGACGGCCTCCGCCTCCGGCAGGGCGTACTGCGCCGCCAGCACCGACACCAGGTTCTGCACCACGGGGAAGTTCCGCTCGGCGGCGCGGGCGACCTCCTTGTCGTACGAGGTCAGGTCGTTGTCCCAGCCGATGAGGACCGAGGTCATCTCGCGCAGGGTGCGGGCCCGGGGGCCGGCCCAGTCGGCGGCGGGCACCTCGTAGCCGCAGGCGATGTCCGTGAAGACGATGCAGGGGTAGACCCCGGACTGCTTCAGCCACATGGCCACGTAGTCGTCGAGGGACGGGATCCGCCCCTCCGCACGGTTGACGGCCTCCCAGAGCAGCCCGTCGAAGTACTCGACGTTGGCCTGCACCCAGCGTTCGGTCTGGACGTCCGTGGCCCGCTCACCGACGTCGAGCCGCAGGTCGCGCAGGGCCTGTGCCCACGGGTTGTCCGGCAGCAGCGGGGCCTGCGGGTCCTCCATGATCCTGGTCAGCCTGGCCAGCAGCGGGATGTACTCCTCGGGCGGGGTGGCGCCCGGCTTCTCGTCGCTGTGCACGTCGTCGAACGACTGAAGCCACATCACCTCCTTGCCGGGGAGCACCAGCAGTTCCGGGTCGGCGTCCGGCAGGGACCGTCCGGGGAAGGCCGGGAAGTGCGAGCGGGCGAAGTAGTCGCGCTGGGTGGGGCTTTCGAACAGCTCGAACTTGTCGAGCCACTCCACGACCGTGCGTTCGGCGGCCGCGGTGTGCGGGGATTCCGCGGAAGGTATCGGACAGTAGAACGGCGGCACCGCAATCATGGGAATTCCACTCTCTTTCCGAGGTGGCGCACCTGCGATCGGCTGTGATCAACAATCCTCGCCAGGCTACGACGCCGTCGCCACCGTCACGGCGCCGGTCAGAGTCAACTGCCTTATCCACGGATCGAGTTGGCACGAACGGGCAACCGGGGGCGCGACCGCACCCTGTTGATTCGTCCAAGCCTCGTCGATCTTTGTCCATGGACGGAGCCGCCGTCGGCCATGAGGGTCGTCCCATGGGTGATTTCGGCGTCGGTGACGCGCAGGTGCCGGTGGACGTGCGCGCGGTCGAGCCGCGACGGATGCCGGGTGGCCTGATCGCGCTGGCCCTCGGCGGGTTCGGCATCGGGCTCACCGAGTTCCTGATCGCCGGGCTGCTGCCGCAGGTGGCGTCGGATTTCGCGGTGTCCGAGGCGACCGCCGGCCGGCTGATCTCGGGGTACGCGCTGAGTGTCGCCGTCGGCGCGATCGCGCTCACCGCGGCGACGGCGCGGCTGCCCCGCAAGCAGGTCCTGGTCGGTCTGGTGGCACTGTTCGTCGTCGGCAACCTGCTGTCCGCGGTCGCGCCCACCTACTCCGTGATGCTGCTCGGGCGGATCGTCGCCGCCCTGTGCCACGGCTCGTTCTTCGGCATCGGCTCACTCGTCGCCCGTGGTCTGGTCGCACCGGAGCGGAAGTCCCGCGCGGTGGCGGTGATGTTCGCCGGGCTGACGCTCGCGAACGTCCTGGGTGTGCCGTTCGGTGCGCTGGTGGGCGAGCGCTGGGGCTGGCGGGCGGCCTTCTGGGCCGTCACCGCGATCGGTGTGCTGGCGCTCGCCGGCATCGTGGCCCTCGTCCCCGGCCGGGCGGGCGCGGTGCCGGAGGGCGGGGCACCCGGTGGGCCGCGGGACCAGTTCCGTGCGTTCCGCTCCTCGCAGGTCTGGCTCACGCTGGCGGCCACCGCGCTCGGCTACGGCGGGATGTTCGGGGCGTTCAGCTACATCGCGTACACCTTCACCGAGGTCGGCGGGTTCTCCTCGGCGGATGTCGCCTGGCTGCTGATGGTGTACGGCGTCGGTCTGGTGGTCGGGAACCTGGTCGGCGGCCGGGCGGCCGACCGCGATCGGGACCGCGCCCTGATCCTCGCGCTCCTCGGACTGACCGTCACCCTGGCCCTGTTCGGCCTGCTGGCCGGCAGTGCCGTGGCGTCGGTGGTGCTGGTGTTCCTGATGGGGGTGACCGGGTTCGCCGCCGTACCCGGCATGATCACCAGGGTGACCGACGCCGCCCACGGAGCGGCGCTGGCCGCGAGCGCCAACGTGTCCGCGTCCAACGTCGGCAACGCCCTCGGCGCCTGGCTCGGCGGCCTGGCCATCACCGCGGGCCTCGGCTACACGGCGCCGCTGTGCACCGGTGCCGCGCTCGCGCTGGCCGCCCTGGTCGTCATGCTCGTGGCCGCGCGGCGGGCCGGGTCCTCGGTACGGAAGTGAACCGTCAGGTGCCCAGGCGGTTGATGTCCTTGCTGTACAGCACCCTGCTCTCGGTCACGCCCGCGCGGGTCACCGCCAGCATGGCGCGGCCCAGGTGTTCGGTGGTCGTGGTGTGAGCGGGGACGAGGCGGTGCAGCAGGGGGTAGCCCCAGGAGGTGAGGGTGTACATGACGCGGTAGGAGCGGGTCCGGGAGACCGCTCCGTGGCGGGGCTGGATGTAGCCGGGGCGGAACATGTACGCGTTCATCGGCAGAGCGAGCAGGGCGTTCTCGGTGCGGCCCTTCACCCGCGCCCACATGGTGCGGCCCTGTTCGGTGCTGTCGGTGCCCTCGCCGGAGACGTAGGTGAAGGTCGGTCCGGGGCTGGCGGCGAGCACCGCGTGGGCGGCGGCGAGCGTGAAGTCGTAGGTCACGCGGGTGTATTCGGCCTCGCTCATGCCGGTGGAGGAGACGCCGAGGCAGTAGAAGCAGGCGTCCAGACCGGTCAGCCGGTCGCCGATGGCGGACAGGTCGGTGAAGTCGTCGTGGCTGACCTCGGTCAGCTTCGGGTGGGTGATGCCGAGCGGGCGGCGGCCCACCACCAGGACACTGCTGACCGTGGGGTCCAGGAGGCAGGCGCGCAGGACGCCTTGTCCGACCATGCCGGACGCACCGAACACGACGACGTTCACGAGGTTCTCCGTTGCTGGGAGGCGGTGTCCGGTGCGGGGCCGGACGTCCACCAGGCGGGGGCGCAGGCCACGGCCGCGTCGACCAGGTCGTCCTTGGTGACGGACGGGTCGTCGAGCCAGGCCTTGATGGCCCCGGCGAACCCGTGGGCCATGAACTGGGCGATGACCTGGCGGCCGGCGCCGGGGAGGCCGGGCTGTTCGGCACGGGCCAGGAACGCCAGGGTGTACTCGCCGAAGTGCCGTACGAGTGCCTCGTAGACACCGCTGTCAGCGGGGTCGGCCAGGGAGTTCCGGTAGACGTCCATGAACCGTTCGACGTGGTCGGCGACCCCGGCGGTAGCGAGCCGGAGCAGTTCCTGGGCGGAGTGTCCGCCCAGGGCCCGTAGCTCGTCCTCCTCGCGATGGGCGCGTTCCAGGTCGTCGTAGAGGACCTGGATGAGCGGGTCCAGCGGGGTGCTGTAACGGTTGTAGAAGGTCGCCCGGGTGACGCCGGCCCGGTCGGCGAGCTCGGCGACGGTGATCTGGGAGACGGGACGCTCCGAGGCCAGCTCCACGACGGCCTGCTCAAAGGCGCGGACCGTGCGGGTGATGCGCGGATCGATCCGGTCGTTCAGAGCACTGCCCTCCTGGCCTTCCCGCGCGAGGCCGTTGCGTGGCCACACCGGCAGTGCTTTTATACCTCCGTGAAATAGACATCTGTCAAATAGACGGGTGCAGCAAAGCGGGAGGAACCCCTCATGGCCGCCCACACCTCTGTCTCCCCGCAGGAGGCCGCCGACCGGCTGGCCATCCGCGAGCTGGTCGACGCCTACGCCCACTGCGCGGACCGGCGGGACGCCAAGGGCCAGATGAGCCTGTTCACCGAGGACACGCGCTTCCTGGTGTTCATGGACGCCACGGCGGCACAGCCGACGCAGGAACTGCACGGCCGCGACTCCCTGGCCCCCGTGTTCGACAACCTCAACGCGTATCGGACGACGACCCACTTCAACGGCCAGAGCACCGTCTCCCTGGACGGGGACCGCGCTACCGGCGAGAGCTACTGCCTGGCACACCATCTCTCGGTGGCGGACGACGGTCGGCGCACCCTGATGATCGCGTCGATCCGCTATCTCGACGAGTTCGCCAAGCAGGACGGGGAGTGGCTGTTCGCCGAGCGCCGCCTGCTGGTGGACTGGACGGAGACCCGCCCCTCGACGCCCTGACCGGTGCCGGGAAGCAGGGGCGGGCAGTTCCGTTCCCTGGGGATTTCCCGGAGGTTTCCGGCGACTGTGAGTGCCGGGGCGATGGTCACGACTTGGGTCCGAGCGCTTGTGTGCTTGTGCGTCGCGGCGGATCATTGGCCGAATTCCGCCCCTCACCCGAGCACGCTGGAGTAACAGGTGACCGCTGGCCCCATCGCATCCGAGCCGGTCGACGCGCCGGCCGCTGCCCAGGAGGAGCGGCAGAAGCTGCGCAAGCACTTCGGCCGCTTCGACATCCTGTTCTTCCTGTTGTGCACCATCGTCGGGGTGGACACCATCGGCGCCGTGGCGTCGTCCGGTGCCGAGGCGTTCACCTGGCTGATCGTGCTGGCCGTGGTGTTCTTCGTGCCCTCCGCGCTGCTGATCGCCGAGCTCGGGGCCGCCTTCCCCGACGAGGGCGGCCCCTACATCTGGACCAGCCGGGCCTTCGGGCGGCTGGCCGGCGCCGTCAACAACTTCCTGTACTGGATCACCAACCCGGTGTGGCTGGGCGGCACCCTCGCCGTCTCCGCCGTCACGGCGTACACCACCTTCTTCAACGACGGGAAGGACCTGAGCACCCCCGCCTTCTACGTCTTCACCCTCGTCTTCGTCTGGGTGGGCGTGCTCGCCGCGATCCTCTCCTTCGACGTCGGCAAGTGGATCCCGACCATCGGTGCCTGGAGCCGGTTCGTGCTGCTCGGCCTGTTCACCGTCACGGTCGTGGTCTACGGCATCCAGCACGGCCTGCACGGCTTCGGCATCGGCGATTTCTCGCCGACCTACGCGGGATTCGTCGGCCTGGTGCCGGTCCTGATGTTCAACTACGTCGGTTTCGAGCTGCCCAACACGGCCGGCGACGAGATGACGAACGCGCAGAAGGACGTTCCCTACGGCATCTTCCGCAGCGCGGTCATCTCGGTCCTGCTGTACGCGCTGCCGATCCTCGGCATCCTGCTCGTCCTGCCGGTCAAGGCGATCACCGGCCTCGGCGGCTTCGTCGACGCGATCCGGCAGGTCTTCACGGTGTACGGCGGCCACGTCGCCGCCGACGGCACGCCCACGCTCAGCGGGTTCGGCAGCGTGCTCGGGGACCTCGCCGCGATCATGTTCATCCTCACCGTGCTGTCCTCGGGCGTCACCTGGATCATGGGCTCGGACCGCGCCCTGGCCGTCTCCGGCTACGACGGCGCGGCGCCCCGCTTCCTCGGCGTGATCTCCAGCAGGTTCGGCACCCCGGTGCGGGTGAACATCCTCAGCGGCCTGGTCTCCACCGGTGTCCTGATCCTGGCCCACCAGCTGACCAACGGCAGCGCGGCCAAGCTCTTCGGCGCGGTCCTCGGCCTCGCCGTGTCGACGACCCTCGTCAGCTACCTGGGCATCTTCCCCGCGCTGCCGTTCCTGCGCCGCAAGTACCCGGACACACCCCGTCCGTACCGGGCCCCGTTCCCCTGGGTCATCAGCGTGGTGCTCACCCTGCTCATCCTCTTCGCCAGCGTGCAGCTGGTCGCGCCCGGGGCCGGCGACCACTGGTTCGGCGCCGACTACGCGCCGGACGGCTGGACCCACGCCGAGCGCGGGAAGTACCTGCTGACGGAGCTGGTGCCGCTCGTCGGATTCATGCTCCTCGGCGTCCTGTTCTGGGCGCTGGGGCGGCCGACCCGGGCCGCGGCCCGCGGGAAGTAGGGACGGCGACCGCCCGGACCCGCCGTGCGCCCCGGCGTCCGCACGCCGGTCACAGCGGGTCGGTCCAGCTCGCGTCCGAGCGGGTCAGGGTGAAAGCGGTCAGTGTGCAGCCGGCGAGGAGCAGGGTGGCGAGCAGCAGCGGCAGGGACGGGTCGCTGTAGCGGACGGCGAAGGTGCCGACGAGTGCTCCGGCGAACATCGCCAGGATCGAGAGGGCGCGGCGGCCCGTCCTGCCTCCGTGGCCTCCGGCGGCCCTGCTGTCGGAGGCGATGCCGGTGATGGTCATGGTCAGGACGGTCGTGGTCAGGTCCGGTACGGCGAGGGCGCGGGCCGTCGCGTTCTGGATGCCCAGGGCGAGGCCGAGCAGTGCGATCAGCGGGTACCGGGCGCCGGCCGCGTCCAACGGGGCGTCGAACCGGGCGACGGCGTAGGCCGCCAGGACCAGGACCGTCTCCAGGACGAGCGCCAGGTGCAGGACGCGGCCGCGGTGGGCCCGGCGTGCGTGGGCGATACGGCCGCCCACCAGGGCGCCGGCTCCGAAGGCGGCCAGCGCGGCCAGTGAGGCGGCCAGGGAGAAGCCGGCGGCGCCCGCGATCGCGAACCCGGAGAAGACGACGTTGCCGGTCATGTTGGCGACGAAGACGTGGCCGAGCACCAGGTAGCTGAAGGAGTCCACGAGGCCGGTGACCACGGTGAGGGCGAGCATCACCGGGGGCAGGGGGCCGTGGCGGTCGGCCGGGTCGGGCAGCACGGTGGCCCGTGCGTCACGCACTACGGGCCGGACCGCATCCTTGATCGACATGGTGGTCCATTCGGGTCGGGAACGGGGGCGCGCCTCGTGCGGTGCGTCCCCTCCAGCCTCCGGCCGACCCGACCCCTCTGTCCAACATATGGATTCGCACGCAGCGATCGCTTATCCCGATCGATGGGTTGCGTGCCGGTCGAGCACGTCGAGGAAGGCCGCGCCGGCCGGTGCCAGCCGGGCGCCGTCGTAGACCACGCAGATGTGGTGCACGGCCTCGTCGTCCGTCAGGCGCAGCATCCGGGCGCCGCGGGGCAGGTCGTCGGCGGTGTCGGGACCCAGCAGGGGGCCGGGGCCGACGACGGTGGAGCGGGGGACGACGGTGACGCCCACCCCGCGTACGGCGAGCCGGATCATGTCGTGGATCTGGCCGACCTCGAAGTGCCGGCCGGCCTCGACTCCCGCGCGGGCGAAGGCCGCCTCGACCTGTCGGCGCAGGCCGCTGCCGCGGGCGAACTGGATCAGCGGGTGGCTGTCCGGCAGTTCGGCGAGGTCGATGACCTCGCGGTCGGCGAGGGCGTGCTCGCGGGGTACGACGGCGACCAGCGGGGCGCTGCCCAGCATCCGGCGGTCCAGTCCCTCCGGCACCTGCTCGGGGCCGAGGCCGACCACGGCGACGTCGAGGGTGCCGGCGAGGACCGCGGCGGCCATCCGGGAGCTGGGCGCGTTCGACACGCGCAGGTCGATGCCGGGGTAGCGGGCGCGGTACTCGGCGGCCACCTCCACCATGTCGAAGGACACGGCCATCGTCTGCACCAGGCCCAGCCGCAGCCGGCCCCGGTGCAGCCCGGCCAGCGCGTCGAGGGCGGCCTGGGCGTTGTCGACGTCGGACAGGATGCGCCGGGCCAGCGGTTCCAGCAGCTCACCGGCGGCGGTAAGCCGTACCGACCGGCTCGTGCGGTTGAACAGCGGGGCGCCGACGTCCTTCTCCAGCCGGGCGATCTGCTGACTCAGCGCCGACTGCGCCACATGGCAACGGGCGGCTGCCTGGGTGAAGTTACGGGTGTCGGCGACCGCCAGGAAGTACTTCAGATGCCGCAGCTCCATGGTGTCAATCTCTCCTGACGATGCATTCCCGTCAATCAATAGGCCTGGCAGATCCGTTCCGCCCCGGACCCGGCTGCCCGACACCACGCCCGAGGCGACGCACGCCTTCGACGCCGCCGGAGCAGGGCAGGAACGGGTAGCCGAAGATCATTGCGCGTACGCTCGTGCACATGGTTCAGCATCGAATGGTCGACGTGAACGGGATCCGGCTGCACATCGCCGAGGAGGGTTCCGGCCCGCTGGTCGTGCTGCTGCACGGCTTCCCCGAGTCCTGGCACTCCTGGCAGCACCAGTTCGGCCCGCTGGCCGCGGCCGGCTTCCGCGTGATCGCCCCCGACCAGCGCGGGTACGGAAGCAGCGATCATCCCGAGGACGTCGAGGCGTACAGCATCTTCCACCTGGTCGGCGATGTCGTCGGGCTGATCCGGGAACTGGGCGAGGAGCAGGCCTTCGTCGTCGGGCACGACTGGGGCGCGCCGGTGGCCTGGCACACCGCGCTGCTGCGGCCCGACCTGGTGCGCGGGGTGGCCGGGCTGAGCGTGCCGCCGCCGTTCCGCGGGGCGCAGCCGCCGCTGCAGACGATGGACAGGAGGTTCGGCGGCCGCTTCTACTGGAACTACTTCAACCGCCCGGGTGTCGCCGACGCCGAGTTCGGCCGCGACCCGCGCACCACGCTGCGGAAGTTCTTCACCATGGCGTCCGGGGAAGGCGCCGGCACCGGTGAGATCCGGCAGCCGCTGGTCGACCCCGAGCGCGGCTGGCTCGCGGACATGCCGGATCCGGAGACCCTGCCGCAGTGGTTCACCGAGGCGGACCTCGACGCCCTCACCGAGAGTTTCTCCCACGGCTTCACCGGCGCCCTCAACTGGTACCGCAATCTCGATCGCAACTGGGAACTCACCGCCCCCTGGCAGGGCGCCGTGGTCACCCCGCCCGCGCTGTACGTCTACGGCGACCGCGACCTGGTCCCGGCGTTCCCGGGCACGCCCGAACTCATCGAGCGCCTCCCCGCCCTGATGCCCAACCTGGTGCGCGAGCCCCTCAAACTGGCGGGCTGCGGACACTGGACCCAGCAGGAGCGGCCGGACGAGGTGAGCGCGGCGCTCCTGGAGTTCCTGAAGTCCCTTTCCTGAGAGCACGGTTCACGGCCCCCGGCCGGGCGGTCCGCGGCAGCCTCTACGATCATCCCGTGAGCGCGTGGAACAAGACCCTGACCGCGGCGGGCATCACGGACCCGGAACTGCGCCGGGACTACAGCACCCAGCGGCGGATGGTGCGGCAGTACCGGCGCAGCGCCTACCTGGCCTGCCGGGTGCTGCTGCCGCCTGCCGTGCTGCCCCATGTGGTGGCCGCGACGGCCGTGATGCACCACGGGGACGTTCTCCTGGACAGCGGCCCGAAGCCGGAGCGGGCGGTGGCCTGGGCCGCCTGGGAGCGGCGGGTGCGCACCGCGCTGGAGACCGGCACCAGTGACGATCCGCTGGTCCGCACCCTCCTGCACACCGTCTCCTCGTATCCGCGGCACCGGGAGGTCGTGGAGGCGTATCTGACCACCGCCGCCGCTGAGTTGGAGTTCGACGGCTTCGCGACCGAGGCCGACTACCAGGCCTATGTGGACGCCTACTCGTTGCCCGCCTTTCTGCCGATCGCCGGGCTGCTGGGGCCCGAGAGCGACACCGACGGGCGGTTCCGGGCGGCCTGCCGCACGCTCATCGACGGCAGCCAGCGGCTCGACTTCGTCAACGACCTGGCCGAGGACCTGCGGGAGGGACATCTGGGGATCCCGGCGGAGACTCTGAAGCACTTCTCGGTCACGGTGGAGGACCTCGAGGCGGGCCGGGCCTCCGACGGCCTGCGCTCCCTTGTGGAGTACGAGGTCGAGACGGCCCGGACCGATCTGCGGTCGGGGCGGGAGGTGCTGGCTCTGATGCCGGCGCCGCACCGGCCGATGGTGAGCGCCCTCATCGAGATCGAGCTGATGACCGCCGAGGCGGTACTGGCCCGCGGTACGGGGGTGCTGCGGGGTTCGGCGTCACCGTCCACGGCGGGCACACTCAGGCTGTTGCTCGGTGCCCGCCGGGCGGCGGTGCGCGCTCAGCGGTAGCAGGTGGTGACGCCCGGGTGCCAGGGGCAGGCGATCCCGGCGAAGCCGCCGTTGGCGACGATGTCGAGGCTCAACTCGTCGCCGCCGCTCAGCACTTGCCGGTCCTGCACGAGTCCGTCGGCGCCGTCCCGGACCGTCTCCACCAGCCAGCGTCCCCGGCCGATGGTCAGCGGCACGCTGGCGGTGCGGGCGGCACCGGCGTACACCCCGCCGAGGAACCAGCGGTCCCCGCTGCGGCGGGCGAGGACGGCTTCCTGTCCGGGGCTGCCGGCGAGGAGACGGGTGTCGTCCCAGGCGGCGGGCTCCTGGTCCATGAAGTCCCGGGCGAGGGGCCGTTGGTCGTACGACTCCGGGGTGCCCGCGAACATCTGGAGCCCCGACTCGTAGACGACGGTGAGTCCGGCCTCGGCCGCGTCCGAGTTCGGGCGCAGGCCGACGCGCTGGAAGCCGCCGGGGGTGAAGTCCATGGAGCCGATGACGTTGCGGGTGAAGGGCAGGGTGGTGAGGTGGGCGGCGGTGTTGGTGCGCTTCTCCTCGCCGCCGACGGCCTCCATGCTCATCACCTGGGGCCAGGTGCGCTGGATGCCCTTGGGCAGGGTGGCGCCGTGGAAGTCGACCATGAGGTGGTGGGCGGCGGTCTGAGCGAGGATGGTGTCGTACCACTGGAACATGGACTGCGCCTCGGAGTTCATGAAGTCGATCTTGACTCCCTTGACCCCCCAGCGCTCCAGCGTAGGTAGCCATTGGGCGCGTTCCTCGGGGGTGTCGAGGTCGCGCTGGTGGATCCAGACGATGATCCCGACGCCCTTGGCCCGCGCGTAGTCGACGAGTTCGGGCATCCAGCTGTCGGTCTGCCAGTCGGGGTCGGTGACGTCCCACTCGTCCTTCTTGAAGTACCAGCCGGAGTCGACGGCCTCGTAGGGCCAGTGGTGTGCGGCCGCGTAGTCGACGTACGCCTTCTGCGCGTCGAGGCTCTGCCCTGCCGTGCGGCCGCCGGCCAGCCAGGTCCACAGCACGGTGCCGGGGCGGATCCAGGAGGTGTCGGCGACCTTGGACGCGGGGGCGAGGTCGTCGGTGAAGGTGGACCGGGTGACGGTGGCGAGGTCGCCGGTGATCATGGCCCGCCAGGGGGTGGTGAGGGGGCCGTCGGTGTGGACCTGGCCGTCGGCGAGCCGGACGCGGTACGTGCCGGTGCCCTGGGTGTGGGCGAGCCGGGCGCCGGAGTAGCTGCCGGTGAGGTCGGACTCGGCGAGCAGGGTGTAGCCGCCGTCGGTGGCGAACAGGGCCTGGTCCGAGTACTCGCCGGTCGGGGCGGTCGCGGCGGTGTACTGGTTGAACTGGCCCTCGTTGTCGACCCGGTAGGTGCTGAGCCAGGCGCCCGCGTCCGCCGGGAGCTCGAAGGCGGAGGTCTCGCCGAGGACGTCGCCGTACCCGGCGGGCAGCACGTAGCGGTAGGCGATGCCGTCGGCGGAGGCGCGGACGACGAGGTCGAGACGGGCGCCGGCGGCGGTGGCGAAGGACAGCCGGGTCTCGTTCATGCGCACCCGGCGGTCCAGGCGCTTGCCGGACTTCGCCCGGTAACGCTCCTCGACCGTACGGTCCTTGCGGTGCAGGAAGCGCAACCCCTGGGAGAGATCGGCCTGTTGGGTGACGATTCCGACGGGCGACGGCTCGATGACGGTACGGCCGTCGCGGGAGACCGTGAGACTGAGGGTGCCGGTGGTGTCGTCGAGGGCTATCCGGGCGCGGGGTGCGTGGGCCGCCTCGGACACGGTCCAGGTATACGGCGGCCGGCGCTGCTGCTCGGCCAGCGCGGGCGCGGACGCGGTCGCGAGGAGGGTCGCCGCCAGCCCGGCACAGAGCGCGGCGGCCACGGTTCTGGTGAGTGGAACGGCCATGAGAACCCTGCCTTCCGGTCGGTGGTTACGGCAGTCCCCACGCCGCGCCCGGTTCGCTGACGGCGACGGGAGCGATGACGAGGTCGGGGCGGGAGCCGGAGTGCACGAGGACCTCGCGGCCGCGGGGCAGGTCGATGGCGAGGGTGCCGTCGCCGAGATCCTGGGTGTGGGCCGGGGTTCCGTCGTCGAGCAGGACGGTGAGGGGGCCGGTCAGGCCGTGCCGGAGTTTGAGCGGCTCGCCGGCCAGGCTGCGGATCCGGATGAACCGGGTGCTGCCCGCCTTGCGCACCGCGCTCACGAGGAAGGCGCCCTGGGTGCGGAAGTCGTGCAGGGTGAGGTCCGCCCATGCGGTCGGCACGGCCGGGAAGACCCGGATGATCCCGCCCCAGCTCTGGCAGAACATGTCGTGCAGGGACTGCGAGGCGGACAGCGGGGTCTCGATGACCGGACCGGCCTCGGTGTAGTGAGTGTTGGCCCGGCAGGGGTAGCGGGTCGTGGGGTCGAAGAACTTCCGCAGGTAGCCGATGGCGGTGTCGCCGTCGCCGGTCATCGCGTACATGGAGGCGGCCCCGGTGTAGCTGTAGCCACGGTGGGCGCCGGTCAGCGCGTGCCAGCGGACGACGGACCTGGTGATCAGGTCGCGGTTCTCGGGCTGGTCCCAGTTGACGAGGTACAGCGGGTACACCATCAGCAGGTGCGAGTAGTGGCGGTGGGACTGGGCGTACGGGGTGTCGGCGCCGATCATGAAGCCGTTGGCGTCGACCGGGTACGGGGTGAGCCGGGCCAGTACCTCCTGCCAGCGGGGCTTCAACTCGTCGTCGATGCCGAGCAGTTCGGCGGAGTCGAGGAGTGTCTGGCAGCCCCAGCGGATCAGGGCCAGGTCGTAGTTGGTGTCCTGCGGCGGCACGATCGGGTACTCGGGCGAGAGCGTGCTGGGCAGGTGCAGTTTGCCGTCGCTGCCCGGGGTGAAAAAGTGCCAGTAGTAGTTGATCGCGCGGCGCAGCACCGGGTAGATCGTGTCGCGCAGCAGGGACTTGTCCATGGAGTGGCGGTACGACAGCCAGACATTGTGCAGGGCCCAGGTGAGGTCGCCGGTCTCGGCGCCGGTGCCGGGTCGTCCCACCTCACGGTCGGCGAACATGTCGGAGCTGCGGCCGATGCCGGAGCTGTCCGAGCGGTAGGCGGCGGGCACGTTGGCGGTGAGCTGTTCCTGGTTCTGGCGCAGGGTGGTGGCGAGGGCGTCCAGTTCCGGGTGGTTGAAGCCATGGATCAGCCAGTATTCGAGCTGGACGTTGAGGTTCCACCAGACCGCGGGCCAGGGGGTGGGTTCCAGCCAGGGGCCGGGGGTGGCCATGACCGGGCCGCCGGCGCGGCTGGCGGAGGCGACCTTGTAGAGCTGGATCCAGTGGAAGCTCTGGAGCCGCTGGTCGGGGAAGGACACGAAGCTCTTGCGGTAGAAGGCGTGCCACCAGCGGGTGTGGCGTCGTCTGAGCGTGCTGTATGACATAGCACTCCGCAGGTTCCGCCGGGAGTCGGCCTCCGCGGCTCTGCCGGAGGGGAAGCTGTGGCCGACGCTCAGCAGCAGTTCGTCGCCGATACGGCGGTAGGAGGTGGCCGTCTGGCCGCCGCCGGTGAGAGGTTGGAGGACCTGCTCGGTGCCGTCGGCCGTGGTCCGGGTGGTCCAGGGCGGGTTGGCGGTGTAGCCGGCGGGCGGCGACTCCTGGATCTTGCGGGGGCTGATGGCCTCCTCGGGGTGGAAGGTCCAGGTGACGCGTTCACCGCCGCCGGCCGTGGCACGGACGGCGAGGACCTCGTCGTGGACGATGGCGGCGAGGGTGAGGGTGCCGGCGGTGGTGGTGACGGTGCCGGTGAGTTCGGCGTTCCAAAGGCCGAGGCGCCAGTCGACGGCGGTAATGGTGCCGGCCGGTTCGAGGGTGAGGTGTCCGACGGGCAGGCGGGCGGTGCCCCAGCCGCTGCCGAACTCCGGCCGGTGGTCCTGGACCCGGCCGTGCTGGACGGTGAGGCGGATCTGGTTGGCGCCCGGTTCCTGGTAGACCATGCTGCCGAGCAGCCCGTCACCGAGGAACGGCCCCTCGTACCAGAGGGTCGGCAACCTGCTCCACAGCAGGTCCTGGCCGCGCAGGAAACGGTCCCAGGCGCCGTCGGTGGTCATGGTGTCGCGGAGTTTCCAGGGGCGTGCGGCGGCCCCGGCGTCGGCCGGTCCTCCCGCCGGTGCCGCGTGGGCGGTGCCGGGCAGGGCCGCGACCGCCGCGCCGCCCAGGGCGGTGCCGAGTACGGCTCTGCGGGGCACCGGTGAACGTTTCTCCGGGTGCGAGGTCATCATCGTCCTCCATACCTGACGGATCATCGATACATCGGGTGTATCGGGGAACCTAGGCACCCGACTTGCACCTGTCAACAACCCCAACAGTGCCGGGATTTCGTCCACTCGGGACCGCTACACGCGCATGAGCTCGGCGTTCACATCACCAACCCTGACTCAAGTCCTTGACTCATCCGATGTATTGGGGTTACCTGTGTTCGCCTTCCCCGGCTCACGACCCGGCGGCCGTACAATTTGAGGCCGAACGACCGTGTGACCGTCAGGGGCCGTACGGTCCCCCGCGAAGTGTGCGAAGGAGCCGTCCGTGCCCGGTCACCGGTCCATCACCGAAGCCGAGAAACTCGCCTCGGCGAAGCTCGGCGGCATCCCGATCCGCCGGGACCAGATGGCGGCCGTGTCCAACATCCACCGGGCCGCATCCGCCGTGCGCCAGCACCTGGAGAACTCCGTGCTGCGCGGCTCGGACCTCACCTGGACCGCGTTCGTGGTGCTGTGGGTCGTGTGGGTGTGGGGCGAGTCGGAGACCCGGCATGTGGCGGAGGAGGCCGGGATCTCCAAGGGCACGCTCACCGGGGTGGCCCGCACCCTGGAGTCGCGCGGGCTGCTCGGCCGCGCCGGCCATCCGGGCGACGGCCGCCTGGTCCTGCTCAGCCTCACCGAGAAGGGCGAGGAGCTGATGCAGCGCGTGTTCCCGGCGTTCAACGAGGAGGAGGCCTTCGTGACCTCCGGGCTCAGCGACGCCGAGTGCCGGACCCTCGCGGAGCTGCTGCGGCGGGTCGTGCTCCAGGTCGAGGAGCACGGCGAGGAGCGGCGGCGGGAGCTGCTCGACGGCGCCGAACCCGCACCGCGCCGCAGCGGGCGACGCCCCAAGGCCTGATCAGGACGCCTGATCGGGACGCCTGATCAGACCCCCTTCATTACGCTGCCGCCCGCACGAACGCGTCGAACAGGCGCTGCTGCGCCGGGTCTTCGTGGGCGGTGTCCTCGGGATGCCACTGCACGGCGGTGAACCAGCCCCGGGCGCCGGTCAGTTCGAGGCCTTCGACCGTGCCGTCCGCCGCGGTGGCGGTGACGGTGAGGCCGGTGCCGAGGCGGTCCACGCGCTGGTGGTGGTAGCAGGAGGCATCCGCCTTCTCCTCCCCCACCGCCTGTTCGACGCGCGAGCCGCGACGGAGGGTCACCGGGTGGCGCAGGTGCCGGTGGGTGCGGTCCGGGCCGCCCATGTCCTGCTCCAGCGTGCCGCCCAGCGCCACGTTCACGGCCTGGAGCCCCCGGCAGATCGCCAGCAGCGGCACCCCCGACTCCAGTGCGTGGCGGGCGACTTGGAGGTCGAAGGTGTCCTGGAGGTCGTCGACGTCGTAGACGCTGTCGTGGGTGTCGGTGGCGCCGTAGCGGTACGGGGCGAGGTCGCCGCCGCCGGGCAGCAGCACGCCGTCGAAGCGGGCGAGCCGGCCGGGCACGTCGGTGTCGGCCGGGTGGATGCTCGCGGGTTCGCCGCCGGCCCGCCAGACGGCCTCGATCAGGGCCCGGGCGTTGACCTCGGCGGCGAAGCGCAGCGCCGAGCTGGTGGCGGAGAACCGGGCGGGTACGGCGATGAGCGGGCGGGGCGGACGGGTCACAGCTGGATCCAGGTCGTCTTGAGTTCGGTGTACTTGTCGATCGCGTGCGCGGACTTGTCCCGCCCGTTGCCGGACTGCTTCATCCCGCCGAAGGGCACGGTCAGGTCGCCCTCCTCGTAGCAGTTCACCCAGACCGTGCCGGCCTTCAGGGTGCGGGAGACCCGGTGCGCGGTGGACAGGTCGGAGGTCCACAGACCGGCCGCGAGCCCGTATTCGGTGGCGTTGGCGAGCCGGACCGCCTCGTCCAGGCCGTCGAAGGCGAGGACGGACAGCACCGGGCCGAAGATCTCCTCGCGGGCCAGCCGCATCCCGGGGTCGACGCGGTCGAAGACGGTCGGCCGCAGATAGCTGCCGCCGCTCTCCGTCAGGGTGCGTTCGCCGCCGGTGCGCAGCCGGGCCCCCTGCTCACGCCCGGCGGTGATGTGTCCCTGGACGCGCTCCAGGTGCGCCTCCCCGACCAGCGCGCCCATCTCGGTCACCGGGTCGAGCGGGTCGCCGATGCGGAGTTCCTCGGCCCGGCGGACGACGGCCTCCGTGACGCGCTCGGCGATCGAGGAGTGGACCAGGAGCCGGGAGGGCGCGGTGCACATCTCGCCCTGGTTGAAGAAGATCCCCCAGGCGGCGGTGGCGGCGGCCCGGTCCAGGTCGGGGGCGTCCGGGAGGATGATGTTGGGCGACTTGCCGCCCAGCTCCAGCCAGACCCGCTTGAGGTTGGAGTCGGCGGAGTAGCGCAGGAAGTGGCGGCCGACGGCGGTGGAGCCGGTGAAGGCCAGCACGTCGACGTCGGGGTGGAGTCCGATCGCCCGCCCGGCCGTCGGGCCGTCGCCGGTGACGACGTTGAGGACGCCGGGCGGGAGTCCGGCCTCGGTACCGATCCGGCCGAGGAGCAGGGCGGAGAGCGGGGAGGACTCGGAGGGCTTGAGGACGACCGTGCAGCCGGCCGCGAGCGCCGGGGCCACCTTCCAGCTCGCCAGGGTGAGGGGGAAGTTCCAGGGGACCACCGCGCCGACGACGCCGGTCGGTTCGCGGGTGACCAGGGCGAGGGCGTCGGCGGCGGTGTGCGGGGACTCGTCGGTGAGCTTGTCGGCCAGCTGCCCGTACCAGCGGAAGGTGGTGATCGCGGCGCGCAGCTCGATGGCGTACGCCTCGGTGATCGGCTTGCCCATCTCCAGGGTGATGGTGAGGGCGAGCTCTTCCCGCTGTTCTTCGAGGAGTTCGGCCATGCGCAGCAGGATCCGGCCGCGCTCGGCGGGCGCCAGGCGGGGCCAGGGCCCGGTGTCGAAGGCGCGGCGGGCGGCGGCCACGGCGTGGTCGACCTCGGCCTGGCCGGCGTCGGCGACCTGGGTGAGGAGCTGTCCGTCCCGGGGGGAGACGACGGCGAAGGTCGCTCCGCCCCCCGGCTCGTCGGTGCCGTCGATGTGGTGCTGCGCGGGCAGGTCGAGGGCCTTGGCCCAGCCGACCAGTTCGTCGGGGGTGAGGTCCAGCATGGTGTTCCCAATCGGAAGGCGGGGGCCCGGCCGTGCGGGGGCCGGGCCCGGCGGGGTGCGTCAGCGGCGGTGGACGAGCCGTGCGGTGCCCGCCCCGAGGAGCAGGACGGCGGGGACGGCGAGGACGAGCCAGACGGCCGTGCTGGTGGCGCCGCCGATGAGGGTCGTGAAGTTGGCCAGGATCACCCAGATCATGGCGGCGATGCCGAGGGCGCCGAGGGCCGGGGCGATCCACGTGTTCCAGGGCCGGGTGTCGAGGCGCTCGCGGCGGAAGAAGACGATCACCGAGACCGAGGTCAGGAAGTACAGCAGCATGCAGGCCAGGACGCCGACGCCGCTGAACCAGGAGAAGAGGGTGAGGACCGGGTCCTTGCCGGCGAGGGCGAAGGGCATCACCAGGAGCACCGCGATCGCCGTCTGGACCAGGCCCGCGGCCCATGGCGAGTGCCGGTGGTTGAGGGTGCGCAGCCGGCCCGGCAGCAGGCCCTCGCGGCTGAGGGAGAACAGGTAGCGGTTGGCGGAGTTGTGGAAGGCGAGGATGCCGGCGAAGAGGGAGGTGGCCAGCAGGATCGGCAGGACGTCGTTGACCCAGCCGCCGAACTGGTCGGCGATGGGTGCGAAGACGAAGACGGTGGAGTCGCCGCCGGCCAGCGCCTTGCCCGCGGCCGCGGTGACCTTCGAGGGGCCGTACGAGGAGACCAGCATCCACGACACGAAGGCGAAGAAGCCGGTGACCACGGCGACCGAGAGGTAGGTGGCCCGGGGGACGGTCTTGCGGGGCTCGCGGGCCTCCTCGCCGTAGATGGCGGTGGCCTCGAAGCCGAACATGGAGGCGACGGCGAACATCAGGGCCACGCCGGGCGCGCCCTGGAGCACGGCGCCGGGCGAGAAGGTGCCACCGAAGTCGAGTCCTTCGGGGCCGCCGCCCTTGAAGAGGGTGACCAGGGCGAAGGCGAGCAGGATGCTGAACTCGGCCAGCACGAACACGGCGAGGACCTTGGCGCCCAGCTCGATCCCGGCGGCGCCCAGCACCTGGACCACGACCATGGTCACCAGGGCCCACACCCACCAGGCGATGTGCGCGCCGGAGTAGTGCTCGACGAGCCCGCTGACGGTGTACCCGTACAGCCCGTACATCGCGGCCTGGACCGTGCAGTAGGCGAACAGCGCCACGGCCGCGCTGCCGCTGCCCGTCGTCCGGCCGAGCCCCTTGCCGATGTACGTGTAGAAGGCGCCGGCGTTCACGACGTGCCGCCCCATGGCCACGAAGCCCACCGAGAACAGCAGGATCACCGCTCCGGCGAGGGCGTAGGCGGCCGGTGCCCCGGCGCCGTTGCCCACGGCGACGGCGATCGGCACGGCGCCCGCGATACCGGTGAGCGGTGCCTGCGCGGACAGGACGAAGAAGAGGATGCCCAGGACACCCAGGGCGTTGCGTTTGAGGGTGGCCGCGGGCTGGTCGCCCGCTCCGGCCTGCGGAGAGGCGTCGACCGTCTGACTGTCCACTCGGATCACCTGCTGAGGGGAAGGGAGAGTTTTCGTTTTGAGCCAAACGAGTTGCCTCATGGTGGGCCGGAACTATCCATCTGACAAGGGGGTGGGAAGGGGAATTTACGCCAGGGAAACCGCTGTGCCCAGGGCATGGCAAACCCCCCGGCGCGACCGCGACGGGGGGTTCCGGGTCGGGCACGCTCAGTCGCGGTTCTCCGGCGGCCGCTCACCCAGGGTGCGCAGGAGGGAACGCAGCTCTTCCAGCGCCGCCTCGGTGTCCGCGCGGTCGCCGATGCCGGTGAGCTGGTGCAGCACCAGGCCGTCGAGGGCGGCGAAGACCAGCCGGTTGAAGGCGGGGCTCACGTCGCCGGGCAGGATGCGGGCCAGCTCGCGCTGGGAGGCGCCGAAGTACTCGTCGTAGAGCGCGCGGACCTGCGGGAGCAGCTCGGGCCGGCGGCGGGCCTCAAGGAGTAGCTCGTACTGGTACGCCTGGCCGTCCGCGTCGTCCTCGACCATGTCCGTCATACCGGCCACGAAGTCCTCGGGCTTCCCGGTGCCGGGCTCCAGCAGGCTGCTGCTGAGGCTGAGGTGCACGGCGTAGGCGAGGGACTCCTCGATCAGCGCGTCCCGGGAGCCGAAGTGGTGGACGACCAGGCCGTGGGTGACCCCGGCCTCCTCGGCCACGGCACGGTAGGTGAGGTGCCGCAGTCCCCGCGCGCCGACGACCCGGACCGCGGCCCTGAGCAGCGCCTCGCGCCCCTCCCCGTAGCCGAGCCGCTTGCGCGCCCGGGCATCGGGCCGGTCGTCGGGCTGGTGCGAGGCCTCGGCGGATTCGGTCATGGTCGCGACCCTACCCGCCGGCTCCCGGCACCCGCCGTGGCGTCTACCTGCGGGGCGCGCGGATGCCACGGAACTCCCAGTCCCCGCCGAGCGCGGTGGACAGCACTTCCTCGGACTCGGTGGGCTGGGCGCCGACGTCGGTGCGGATGGGGGTGGGCCCGGTGACGATGTGGTTGGTGAGCCGCCCGAGGCCCTCCACCTCGACCTCGACGACGTCGCCGGGCCGGACGGGCCGCGAGTTGGCCGGGGTACCGGACAGCAGCACATCGCCCGGGTAGAGGGTGATCGTGCGGGCGATGTCGGCGACGAGATAGTGCATGTCCCACTTCATCTCGTCGGTCGAACCGTCCTGCACCACCTCGCCGTTCACGTACGTGCGCAGCCGCTTGCCGTGGAAGTCCCAGTCGGTGACCAGACCGGGGCCCAGCGGGCACAGCGTGTCCGACCCCTTCACCCGCAGCATGGAGCCGGCGTCGGTGTCGCGGAAGTCGTGCAGCCCGTAGTCGTTGGCGACCGTGTAGCCGGCGATGTACTCCCCCGCCTCCGCCTGGGAGACGTTCCGCGCGGTCTTCCCGATGACGATGGCGACCTCGCCCTCGTAGTTGAGCCACTTGCAGCCCTCGGGCCGGACGACGGCGCCCCGGTGGGAGTTGAGGGCGGAGGTCGGCTTGTGGAAGTAGGTCGGGGTGTCGGGCAGCCCGATCCGGAACTCCTCCACACGGCTGCGGTGGTTGAGGTGGACGGCGATCACCTTGGACGGCACGACCGGCGGCAGGTGCTGCGCCTCCTCGATCTTGACGCGACGGCCGTCCCCGGCGACGAGTTCGTCCCCGTCGACGGTGACCTGGACGGCGGCGCCGTCGAGGAGGATGCGGCGGTACTCGGAAAAAACAGCCATGGCGGCCTTCCTAGGGGCGGCGGTGCGGGTGGTGGGGCGGGGCGCTCACGGGCGTGCCGGTGCCGGTCCAGCCGTCGGCGGGCCGGTCGAACCAGAGGTGCACCTGGCCGGTGCCGATGGAGTTCTCGTACTCGCCGTACTGGCGGGCCGGGGCGGCACAGGCCTGCTCGCCGAGGGCGCCGGCCAGCATCAGGTAGTGGGAGAACCTCGCCTCGGGCTTGAACTTCCAGAACGCGTCCATGGTGTCGAGGACCTTGTCGTGCCGGCCCTCCTTGAACCACTCGATGCGCTCGTGGTCCGCTTCCCGTGCCTCGGGGGTGCGGATGTGCACCGGATCGCTGGCCTCGTGGTCGCGCAGCTCGCGCAGCGGCCAGAAGGTGTGCGAGAGGGCACCGGAGGCGATGACCAGCACCCGCCGCCCCGGCATGGCGGCGATCCCGTCCGCGAGCGCCCGCCCGAGCCGCAGGTGGTCCTCCATGTCCCCGGTCTGGCACACCCCGATGGTCACCCACCGCTTGTCGGGCAGGCCCTCCCCCAGGAACTTCCAGAGGTTGATCGTGGCGTAGTAGATCGGCAGGTACTCGTCGTCGATCGGGGTGATCCAGGTGCCGTGCTTGTCCGCGAACGAGGCGATGCTGTGGGCGAGTTCCGGGTCGCCGGGAAAGTCGTACGGCATCCGGCACATCCCGCGCGGCAGTTCCTCGGAGGTGAACAGTCCCGCCCTGCGCCGCTGTGCCGTGACGACGAACTCGACGGTGGTCGCCCAGTGGGAGTCGAGTACGACGACGGTGTCGTAGTCGTCCCGCTCAAAGACGTCCTTACGGAGCTGTTGGAGGCCGGTGACAAGGGTGATCTCCTTGCCCTCGTTCAGCTCCAGCCGGTCGGCCTCCGGCAGCACGATGGTGGGGACGTGGGCGAGGAGCCCCGCCCCGACGATCTCACCCATGGTCCTTGAAGCCCTTCGGTGCGGTGACGGTGTTCTTCAGGTCGCAGTAGAAGTCGAAGCTCCAGGTGCCGCCCTCGCGCCCGACACCGGAGAGGCGGGAGCCGCCGAAGGGTGCCTGGAGGTCGCGGACGAAGAAGCAGTTGACCCAGACGGTGCCGGCGACCAGCCCTGCGGTGACCCGCTCGGCACGCTCGGGGTCGCCGGTGGCGAGGGTGGCGGCGAGCCCGAACCGGGTGTCGTTGGCGAGCCGGACGGCCTCGTCCTCGTCGGCGAAGGTCTGGAGGGTGAGAACGGGCCCGAAGACCTCCTCCTGCACGACCTCGCTGTCCTGCGCGACGTCGGTGAGGAGCGTCGGCGCGTAGAACTGCCCGTCCCGGCGGTGCCCGCCGATCACGGCCCGCGCCCCATCGGCGATCGCCCGCCGCACGAATCCGTCGATCTTCTCCAGCTGGCGGGGGTGGATGTTGGGTCCGATGTCGGTGGCCTCGTCGCGCGGGTCACCCTGCCGCAGCGCGCCGGCCTTCGCCACGAACCGCCGGGTGAACTCCTCGGCGACCGACTCCTCGACCAGCAGCCTGGTACCCGCCAGGCAGACCTGCCCGGCGTTGTCGTACTGCTCCACCGCCAGATCGACGGCGAGCTCCAGGTCCGCGTCGGCGAACACCAACAGGGGCGACTTGCCGCCGAGTTCGAGGCTCAGGGGGGTCAGGTTGGCGGCGGCCGAGGCGGCGATGCGCTTCGCCGTGGGCACGGACCCGGTGAAGCTGATCCGGCGCACGTCCGGATGGGAGGTGAGCGCGTCGCCGATCTCGGCTCCGTACCCCTGCACGACGTTGAGCACACCGGCCGGCAGCCCGGCCTCGGCGGCGATGTCGGCGAGGAGGGAGGCGGTGAGCGGGGACCACTCGGCGGGCTTGAGGATCACGGTGTTCCCGGCGGCGAGGGCCGGGGCGACCTTCCAGGTGGCCAGCATGAGCGGGGCGTTCCACGGGGTGATCAGCACGCAGGGGCCGGCGGGGTCCCAGCTGACGTGGTTGCGGTGACCCCGGGTCTCGAAGTCCTCGTGGTCCAGCTTGAGCAACCAGTCCGCGAAGAAACGGAAGTTGTGCGCGACGCGGGGCATGACTCCACGCCGGTGCGAGCGCAGGAGGGCGCCGTTGTCGGTGGTCTCGACGATCGCGAGCTCTTCGATGCGCTTCTCGACACCGTCGGCGATGGCGTGGAGGAGACGGGCGCGTTCGGCGCGGGGGGTGGCGGCCCAGGAGGGGAAGGCGTCGCGGGCAGCGGCGACAGCGGCCTGGGCCTCGGCGGGCCCGCCGCGGGCGACTTCGCCTATCGGCTGCCCGTCGATGGGCGAACTGTCGATGAACGTCTCGGCGGAGGCGACGCGTTGGCCGCCGATCCAGTGCCGGGTGTCGACTGGGACTCCGGCAACGTTGATTTTGTCAGCCATGAGAGGGGCTCCTGATAATCGGGGGAAACTGGACCTACTCAGGGGCGCGGGACTGTGCTGAATTTGCGGCTGCCGCCGCGTGGGCGCGACCAGCCACAACGCACCCGCACCCGACCACGCACCTCACTCGGCAACCACTCCCGACGTTCCGGACTCAAGAAGCCGCCCCCCATCCCAAACCACCCCCACCTGCCGGTAATACGCGGCGATCGGCTCCCGGACCTCCAACCGAGCCAGCTCCTCAGTAGGCGCCTCGAACAACTCCAACTCGGCCTCCCCCACCCACGGCTGGCCCCCTTCGAAATCCGCGGCCCCGGACTCGATCAACTCATCGAGCGCCAGCCCCTTGCCCTTCTCGATCGCCGGCAGCCACCGGTGATGAGCCATCGGATGCCCGTTGACGAACCCGTTCGTCCCGGACGGCTCGCGCAGGGTCACGACCACCTGTGCCAGCCGCCGGTCGGACGCCGCCAGCGTCGCCCCGAACCGCGCCCCGGCCTCGATCCGGGGAGCCGGCCCGTATGGATGCGGCCGTGTCTGGTGAATCGACCCGAGCTTCTTGGGGTACCCCTGGTGCAGCCCACGGGCGATGGCGAAGTCCTTGTCGACCCAGATGTAGACGCATCGCGAGTACGTCTGCCCCCGGTACTTGCAGCGCACGACCGCGAAGGCCTCCTTGTACTGCGCGCGCACGGGATCGAGCAGTTCGTCCCCGGACGCCGCGCAGGACTGCCAGTCGGCCCAGATCAGTGCCACCGCGCCGGGATCCTCGTCGGCCAGCTCCAGCGGCTCGGGTAGCAGTTCGCGCACCCGCGAGGGATCCGTGCGGTATTCGACGGTGAGCAGGTCACCGGAGTACCGCCACGGCGGCGCCGGGATCAGCGACGACGCTCCGCTCGCCGTCTTCGGGTGGAAATAGCCACGTACACCGGTCACTTGAGGCTCCTCTGAACGGTCAGGGCGGGCTGCTTCAGCAGCTCGGCGCGGTAACGGGCGGCGGACGCGGCCATGGCCTGGCCGCCGAGCGCGACGACACCGACGAGCCGGTCGTCGTGGTGGTAGCCGACGAGCACGTCCCCTTCCGGGTCGCCGTCGAGGACGCGGACGTCCTCCTTGCCGAGCACCGGCGCCCCGAAGGACTGGAGCCGGAAGTCGTGCTGGTCGCTCCAGAAGGAGGGCAACGGCGCGAACGGCGCCGGTGCGGCATCGGCGACCAGCGTCTTCGCCGCGTGCTTGGCGGTGTCGGTCGGTATGCACCAGTGCTCGACCCGGCGCGGGACACCGTCGTAGCGGGCGTTGGGGAACCGGGCCACGTCTCCCACCGCGACCACGTCCGGCCGGCCGCCGGCCCGCAGGCAGGCGTCGGTGAGCACTCCGTCGGTCAGGTCGAGCCCGTTGCCGTCGAGCCACTCGGTGTTGGCGACCGAGCCCACCGACTCGACCACCACGTCCGCGGGCAGTACCGAGCCGTCGCCCAGGATCACACCGGTGACGCGGTCGTCTCCGGTGAACCCGGCGACACCGGCCCCCAGCGCGAAGCGCACCCCGCGTTCCTCGTGCCGCCTGAGCAGGGCGTGGCCCAGCAGCTCGCCGAGCGGCCCGACCATCGGCAGCGGCAGCGGGTCGACGACGGTCACCTCGGCGACGCCGAGACCCACCGCGGTCGCGGCGACCTCGCAGCCGATGAACCCGGCGCCGACCACGACGACCCGGGCGCCGGGCCGGGTCAGCGCCTCGCGCAGCCCCTGGGCGTCGTCGAGGGTGCGGACGGTGTGGCGGCCGGCCTGGGGTCCCGGGCAGTTCAGGCGCCGGGGGCGCATCCCGGTGGCGACGACCAGTCCGTCGTACGACAGCTCGGTGCCGTCGTCGAGCCGTACCGTCCGCTGGTCCAGTCCGGCGGCGACCACCGTCCTGCCCAGTCGCCATTCGACGTCGGACACGCTAGCGCGCGGCCGGAAGGCGAGGGACTCGAAGGGGGCCTTGCCGGCCAGTACCTCCTTGGAAAGGGGCGGCCGGTTGTAGGGCGGGTGCGGTTCGTCGCCGACGAGGGTGATCGCGCCGCTCCAGCCCGCCGCGCGCAGTTGCTCGGCGGCGCGCAGGCCGGCCATGGAGGCGCCGGCCACCACGATGCGCGCGTTCATGGTCAGGCCTCGATCCGGATGGCCTGGAGCGGGCAGACGTCGGCCGCTTCCTCGACCTCGTCGCGCAGTGCGTCGTCGGGGTCGGAAACGTGGACGAGGTGGCCGGCGTCGTCCAGGGAGAAGACGTCGGGGGCCGCGAAGACGCACTGGCCGTGGTCCTGGCACTTGTTCATGTCGACGACGACCTTCATGGCCGGTCCTCCTGAGGGAGCGGGAGCGAAGGGAGAGGGGGAGGAAGTGGGCCCGGCCGGTGCTGCCGACCGGGCCCTGCCAACGGGTTGCGGCGGACCGCACCCCGGACTCGTTTGGCTTCAAACAAGGTAGGCAGCCACCACCCCCTGGTCAATACCTATCCGTATGGATAAATTCTTTGCACCGCCCCCTTGCGGCAAGGTGCACCCCTGCCTACCGTTTGGCTTCAAACAACAGGCCGGAGAGCTGTCCGCGTCATCGCGCCCCGGCCCTCACCTCCCACGCCACCCGCCTCTCGGATCCCCGGATCCCTCAGGTGGTGTCCCGACGTCCGTCCGCCCGAGGAGACAACGGTGAGCGATCAAGACCATTCAGAAGTCCGCCGGCACCTGGACCGGCTCGCCGCCGACGGCATCGATGTCGTCCGGGTGACGTATCCCGACCTCATCGGCACGGACCGGGCGCGTGACGTGCTCGTGGAGGAGCTGCCGCGGGCGCTGGAGCACGGGCTGGCCTTCTGCCGGGCCGTGTACCACACCAGTCCGCAGGGGGACGTGGTCCCGGTCAGCGGCGGTCTGGACGCCGGGCTGCCGGACGTCAGCGTACGGCCGGACCTCGCCACCCTGGTCGCGCTGCCCTGGGAACCGGGCGTGGCGGCCTGCCTGGCCGATGTCACCGATCCGGCCACCGGGGCGCCCGCCCCCGAGTCACCGCGCGACCTGCTGCGGTCGGTCCTGGAGCGGTGCCGGGAGCACGGGCTCAACCCGGTCGTCGGGCCCGAGCTGGAGTACTTCCTGTGCGAGCCGGATCCGGCAGGCGGCTGGCGTCGCTACGCGGGCACTCCCGGCGTCGTCTACACCGCCGGCCTGCGCGCCGACCCCGACAACCATCTGCTGCGCACCCTGCGGCAGGTGCGCGACCTGCGGATCGGGGTGCTGAGCGGGAACCACGAGTTCGACGGCGGGCAGTTCGAGATCAACCTGCTGCACTCGGAGGCCCTGTCCGCGGCCGACCGGGCCTTCCGCTTCAAGGCGGCGGTCAAGGAGCTGGCCCGCCGCGAGGGGCGGCTCGCCACCTTCATGGCGAAGCCCTTCAACGACGCGGGCGGCTCCGGTTTCCACCTTCACCTGTCCTGCGAGGGCGGGGATGCACGGAACGTCTTCGACGACCCCTCCGGCGCGTACGGCCTCTCGGCCACCGCCCGGTACGCGATCGCCGGCATCCTCGCGCACGCGCCCGCCCTGGCCGCGCTGCTGAACCCGACCGTCAACTCGTACAAGCGCTTCGGACCCGACACCCTCGCCCCCTGGCTGATCGACTGGGGCCTGGACAACCGCAGCGCGATGGTCCGCGTGCCGCCCGAGCGCGGCGCCGGCGCCCGGCTCGAACTGCGGCTCGGGGACGCCAGCGCCAACCCGTATCTGGCGGTCGCCGCGACCACGGCCGCCGCGCTCCTCGGCGTCCTGGCCGGCGAGGAGCCGCCCGCCCCGCTGGAGGGCTACGGCTACGACACCACCAAGGCGGCCATGCTGCCCATGGACCTGTCCGCCGCGCTGGACGCGCTGGAGGCGGACACCGACCTGACCGAGCTGCTCGGCAAGGACTTCACCGACTCCTACCTCTCCTACAAGCGCAACGAGGTCGAACGCTTCCAACGGCATGTCACCGACTGGGAGTTCACCGAGTACGCCTACCACCTGTGAAGGACCGACGATGACCACAACCACCGGCGTCGAGGCCATGCGCCTCGCCGATGTCGACCTCGCGAACCTCGACAACTTCACCGACGGGGTCACGCCCTGGCGGATGTTCCACACCCTGCGCCACCAGGACCCGGTGCACTGGCAGCCGGAGGAGGCGCCCAACTCCGGTTTCTGGGCGGTGACCCGGCACGCCGACATCGCGCGGGTCGACCGGGACGCCGAGACCTTCACCTCCACGAAGTTCGTGAACCTGGAGGAGCTGGACGAGGACCAGATCCGCAAACGCGCCTCGGTCCTGGAGATGGACGGCGTCCGCCACCGCGCCCTGCGCAGCGTGATCCAGCGCCAGTTCGGCGCCGGCGTCATCAACAGCTACACCGACTTCCTGCGCGGGCTGACGGCCAAGACGCTGGACGCGGCGCTGGCGAAGGGGCGGTTCGACTTCGTGCGCGAGGTCTCCGCCGACTTCCCCATCAACGTGCTGGCCCGGCTCCTTGACGTACCGCCGGAGGACAACCAGCAGCTCATCGACTGGGGCAACCGCATCATCGGCAACACCGACCCCGACTACGCGGACGTCCTGCTGCACAGCGAGGAGAGCGAGAAGTACCGCGACCTGCCGTTCCGCTCCCCCGCCTCGCTCGAAGTCTTCGAGTACGGGCGGGAGCTGGCCCGGCAGCGACGCGGTGGCGAGGGGAGCGACCTGATCTCCAGGCTGGTCAACACCACGCCGCGCGACGGAGTCCCGCTCTCCGCGCAGGACTTCGACAACTACTTCCTGCTCCTGGTGGTGGCCGGCAACGAGACCACCCGGCACACCATCACCCACTCCATGCTGGCCCTCCTCCAGCACCCCGAGCAGCTGGCCCGGCTCAAGGACGACCCGTCGCTGATCCCGACGGCGGTGGAGGAGTTCCTGCGCTGGGCGTCCCCCGTCTACCACTTCCGCCGTACCGCGACCCGTGACGTCGAACTCGGCGGCAAGCGGATCAGGGAGGGCGACAAGGTCGTCATGTGGTACGCCTCGGGCAACCGTGACGAGGAGGTCTTCGGGAACCCGTACGACTTCGACGTCACGCGCTCCGACAACGACCACGTCACCTTCGGCAAGGGCAGCCCGCACCTGTGCCTGGGCAACCTGCTCGCGCGCACCGAGATCCGGATCATGTTCGAGGAGCTGATCCCCCGGCTCGCCGACATCCGTCTGGTCGGCGAGGTGCCGCGGGTGCGCTCGAACTTCGTGAACGGCATCAAGAAGCTGCCGGTCGAGGTGACCCTCGCCTGACGGCACGCGTCAGAGTGCCGCCGCCCACGCGTCGACGGTCGTGACCTCGGCCTGCATGGGGAACACCTTCTCCGTGAGCACCCGGTGCACCTCCGGGTCGGAGTCGAGGCAGCCGTCGGACAGGACGGTGAGCTCGAAGTCGAGGTCGGCGGCCTGGCGCAGGGTGGACAGCACGACACCGCTGGTGGCGATGCCGGTGAGGACGAGGTGATCGATCCCGCCGGCCCGCAGCACCATGTCGAGGTCGCTGCCGGCGAAGGCGCTGACGCGCCGCTTGGTGACGACCGGCTCGCGGGGCGCGGGAGCCACGTCCGGGTGGACCTGCGTGGCCCGGTCGTCCCCGGCCGGCCGCACCGCGGCACCCACCAGACCGCGGAACATCTTGTTACGGGCGCTGACCTCCGGGTAGCCCGGGCGGAAACCGACGACCACGTAGATCACCGGGACGCCGCCGCCCCGGGCGGCGTCGATCGCCTTGCTCAGGCGGGGCAGGTACTCGCCGTCGGGAAAGCGGTCGACGACGACCTGCTGGACATCCATGACGAGAAGGGCTTGCTGAGGCACCGTCTCTGTTCCTTCCGCGCGGCCCCGTTGGTCATCGAGCGATTAGTCATCAACTGATTACTTGGCAACGTAGTCCGCACTGCGGGACCATGTCAACGCATGATTACTTGGTGGCGCAGCCTCGATCCGTCGAAGGGGCCGTGCCGGCGTTGACGAGAGGAGCCGCTGTGTCGTCGGACGACGTGACCGGTCAGGCCGCCGGCGGGCCTCGGCGCCGGGACGCCGCGGCGACCCGCCGAGCCCTGCTCCTGGCCGCCCGCGCCCGGTTCACGCAGCTGGGCTACGACCGTACGACGCTGCGGGACGTGGCCGCGGACGCGGGGGTCAACCTGGCGCTCATCAAGCGGTACTTCGGCTCCAAGGAGGGCCTGTTCAAGGCGGCGCTGGCGTCGACGCCCCGGTTTCTGGGCGGCGCAGGGGAGTTCCCGCGCGACCGTGCCGCGCTCGCCGAGGCGCTGAGCCGGCAGCTGGCGGCCGGGGCGTGGGCGGAGTTCGGCGAGCATCCGGTGCTGATGCTGCTGCGCGACTCCGGCGACGAGCAGGTGGCGGAGCTGCGCCGACGGGCCCTGGAGGAGTTCGGCCGGCAGGTGCTCGAAGCGTCGGGTGCCTCGTCGGTACCCGACGCCGAGCTGCGGGCGGAGCTCCTGGTCGCCCTGGGCGTCGGGGTCGCCGTCGTACGCTCCGCCGTGGGCCTGCGGCCGCTGGCCGACGCGACGCCCGAGGACCTCCTGGGTCCCCTCCACGACATCGTGGAGGGGCTCCTCAAGCCACCGCCGGGCTGATCCCCTCTCCCGGACGGGTCACTCGGGCCAGGCGGACGTCTTGATGACCTCGACGAAGTCGCCGCGCCGGAAACCCGGGACGTAGTGGGCGAGCACGTCGGCCTTCACGTTGCCGAAGGTGGTGTCGGGCCGGTCCTGGATGCCCTCGGTGAATGCGCCGAGGATCTGGTTCTTGAAGTCCGGGCGCGGATGCGCCGCGACGACCGCCGCGCGCTGCTCGTCGGTGACCTCGTGGTAGCCGATGCCCAGCACGTCCAGCTCGACCCCGCGGGTGACCAGGGCGATCTCGGGTGCCATGTGCAGCGGGATCTCCGGGGTGGTGTGCAGGGCGATGGCCGTCCAGACCCGGTCGGCGGGCTCGCCGGTGATGCCGCGGGCCTGCAGGAAGGCGCGGGCCTCGTCGGCGCCGTCGATCTCGAAGCGCTGGTCGGTGCGGCGCAGGCTCTTGGTGAGCCCCAGGTCGTGGAACATCGCGCCGATGTACAGCAGCTCGGGGTCGAAGGTCAGGCCCAGGGCCCGGCCGCGCAGCGAGCCCCACAGGAAGACCCGCCGGGAGTGGTCGAACACCAGCGGCGTGGCGACGTCACGGACCATCTCGGTGGCCTCCCGCACCAGGGCGGTGTCCGGGATCCGCACGCCTGCGATCTCTTCACTCATCATTCCTCAGCCTCCATGCCGGATAGGTGATGTGCCTCCAGGGTTCTCCGGGGGACGTAGGCTGTGCCATGTCTCTACTGCCAGGAAAACCACGGATTCGGACATGACGCATCGAGTGGGCTTTGTGGTCTTCGACGGGGTGACCATGCTCGACGTGAGCGGGCCGTCGGAGGTGCTGCACCAGGCGGGGCGGCTCACCGACCCCTACGAGCTGGTGCTGGTCTCCCCGGCGGGCGGCACGGTCACCACCTCCGCCGGGCTTGCGCTGACCGGCACGGTCCGGGCGGCCGACGCCGGCCCGGTCGACACGGTCCTGGTGGCCGGCGGTGACCGGCTCGCCGAGCGGCCGATCGAGGCCGAGCTGCTCGCCACGGCCCGCGACCTCACCGAGCGGGCGCGGAGGGTCGCCTCGGTGTGCACGGGTGCGTTCGTGCTGGGCGAGCTGGGGCTGCTCGACGGGCGGCGCGCGACGACCCACTGGCGGCACGCGGCCACGTTCGCGCGCCGGTACCCCCGGGTTCGGGTCGAGCCGGACGCCATCCACGTCCGCGACGGGCGGTACGTCACCTCGGCGGGCATCAGCGCGGGCATCGACCTCACCCTCGCCCTGGTGGAGGACGACCACGGCGCGGACGTGGCGCGGGACATCGCGCGCGAACTGGTGGTGTTCCTGCAACGCCCGGGCGGCCAGTCGCAGTTCTCCACGGCCGTCACCACGCCACCGGCCCGCAGCGGCCTGCTCCGTACCCTCATCGCGTCCGTACTCGCGGATCCGGCCGCCGAACACAGCCTGCCCGCCATGGCCGCGTCCGCCGCCGTCAGCCCCCGGCATCTGACGCGGCTGTTCACCGCCGAGCTGGGCACCACACCGGCACGCTGGGTCGAGCGGGTCCGCCTGGACCGCGCGCAGCAACTGCTCCTGGCGGGCCACAGCGTCACCGCGGCCGCCCAGCACAGCGGCCTGGGCACCGACGAGACCCTCCGCCGGGCCTTCGCCCGCCACCTGGGCACCACCCCGACCCACTACCGCAGACGCTTCACCACCACCGGCGGACCCGTACCCGCACCGCTGAAGAGCGGGCAGCCGGTTGAGGACGACTGACCGGTTGTGCGACTCGTGGTGACCGGGAAAAGATCAGCGACGATTGCCTCGTTCGGGGGACGCCTGGTAGGACTGTGACGCGCCGTCACCGTCACATGTTCGATCTCGCGGGGGTTCATGTGGTCGCCACGGCCTTCAGGTCTTCGCCGCGACGACGCCCGGGTGCTCCGCACCCGACCCGGCGGCGGCTTCCCGCCGTTGCCCGGCAGGCCACCCAGCACGGGTTGGTGCCGGCCGCTGTCGCAGTGACCGTGCTGCTGTGTGCGACGGCGCTGGCCGCGCTCGCGGCGCTGGCGGGGAGTTCGGTGCAGGCCGGGGCCGTTCGGCGGCTGGCCGCCGACCTCGACGCGCAGGTGAACGTCAACGCGTCCTTCCGGGCCGGGGGAATGGCCGCCGCCGACCGAGCTGTGCGGGCCGCCGCCGACCGGACGTTCGCCGGGGTGCCGCAGCGGACCTACGTGGGACTGCTGGGCACGTCGCCGGTGTCGGTGACGGGGATCGACGGGGTCGCTGGCCCGCCGCGCGGTCCCGGAGGCAGCGGGCTGCACCCGGTCGCGGTGCAGGACGGGGGCAGATTCGGGCAGTTGACCGCCGGGCGGTGGCCCGCCGGCACGGCCCACGCCCCGGCCGACGCGTTCACCTCGCTGCCCGATGTCCGGGTCGCCACCGGGTCCACCGCCCCGGTCGACGCGGCGGTGCCCGACGCGCTGGCCAAGCGCCTGGGCGTCGGACCCGGTTCCAGCCTCCAGGTGCAGGACGCCTTCGCACGCGCCACGACCCTGCGGATCACCGGCGTCTTCCGGGCGACCGGTGCCGTCGGGTTCTGGCCCGCGATGGCCGGCGACCTGACCCAGGGGGAGACCGCCGACCAGGACCTGCTGGTGGTCTCGGCGTCGGCTCTCAACGGCAGCGCCGCCCTGAACGGGCATCTCACGGTCCACTGGAGTGTGCAGCCCGACTTCTCCCGCCTCGACGCGGGCAGCCTCGCCGGGCTGCACGACCGGCTGGGTGCCTTCTCCGGCAGCCAGAGCCGCGTGTCGGTGTTCCGCGGGCGGCAGCCGTCGTTGGACGACCTGACGGTGGTCTCCGCCCTGCCGGGCGCGATCGACGACCTGACGGTGCCGATGGTGGCGGCCCGGTCCTCGCTGTACCTGCCGAGCGTACTGCTGGCGGTCCTCGCCCTGGCCACCCTGGTGCTGACCGCTCGCCAGTTGACCGAGCGCCGACGCGGTGAGCTGGCCCTCCAACAGGCCAGAGGCGCCGGCACCGTGCGGTTGCTGCGCGGCGCGGCGGCCGAGTGGGCACTCACCGGCGTCCCGGCCGCCGCCGTCGCACCCTTCCTGGCCGGGCTGCTGCACCCCGGCAGCCGGGGCTCCGACGCGTGGGCGGCGGTGGGGCTGACCCTGCTGGTGCACGCCGCGGCGGTGCTGCTGCCCGTGCTGCCGTCGGCCCGGTCCCGGCCGGGCCGCGGCGCACGGGCCGCCGCCGCGCAGCGGCTGGGCGCCGACCTGGCGCTGCTGGCCGTCGCCGCCCTGGGGTATCTGGAGCTGCGGCGGCATCACTCGCTGATCTCCGGCGTGGGTACCGGCAGCGCGTCCGCGGACCCGGTGCTGGTCCTGGTGCCGGCCCTGGTGGCAGGCGCCGCCGCTCTCCTGCTGCTGCGGCTGCTGCCGCTGACCTCACTGCTGCTGGACTGGTTCGGCCGTCGCAGCCGGGGCCTGGTCCCCGCGCTGGCCGGCTGGCAGTTGAGCCGGCGGGCCGCGCGCAACGCCGGACCGGTGGTGCTGATGTGCCTGGCCGTGTCGGTGAGCGCCTTCGCCACCACCGCGCTGGCCTGCCTGGGCGGTCTGGCGTCCGAGCAGGCCGCGTTCACCGTCGGCGCGGACGTGCGGATCTCCCCGTCCGCAGACGGCGGCTACCCCTCCTCCGTACTGGGTGCCGCCTATCGCGCGCTGCCGGCGGTGACCGCGGTGACGCCGGTGACGCAGTCGACGGTGAACCTGCCCGGCGGCGCCACCGAGAACCTCGTCGGAATGATCGGCGGGCCCGCTCCCCGCACCGCGGCACCGGCCGTCTTCGGGATACCGCTCCCCGGGCGTCCGACCGCGCTGCTGCTGGACGAGCGGGTACGCAGCGACGGCAGCCGCGCGGCGCCGAGCCTGGAACTGACCGTGCAGGACGCGTCCGGCGTCGTCAGCGCCGTGGCGGCCCACCTCCCAGCCGCCGACGGAACCCGGCACACCGTCGTCGTCCCGCTCGACGTGGCGCTGAGCGGCGGCCACCCGCGGACGTATCCACTGACGGTGACCGCCGTCAAGGTCCTGCCGCAGCCGAACATGCGTCCCGCACGGCTGGACCTGGAACTGATCCGGTTGGGCGCGCGCGGCACCGCGGACACCTGGGTCGCCCGGCTGCCCGGTGGGCAGGTCTGGGCCGACGGCTCGGACCACGCCGCCGACTCCACCGCGGGGGCCTGCAGAGGAAAGCCGGCCGGCCGCTACGATCCCGGCACCCCCGGGGTGTGCTCGATCGTTCCCGGCGGCTCCGAGGTGCTCCGGACCACCATCAGCACCGGCAGTCGGCCCTCCCGGGCCATCAGCGACGCCTTCGGCGGCCTGGCCGACAGCGACTACGACACCCAGCCCGGCAGCCAGGTGCGACTCGTGGCGGGCCCGGCCGGCAACCCGGCGCCGCTTCCGGTGCGCGCCGACGCCTCGACGCTGCACGACGCGCACCTGAGCGTGGGCAGCACCACCACGCTGGATCTGGGCGGCGGCCGGGTCACCGCCAAGATCGTGGACCGAGTCGACTCGCCGCCCGGACTGGGCCGCGGACCGGGGCAGCTGATCGCCGACCAGCGCCAACTCGCCACCGCGCTGACGCTGGCCGGTGCCGACCAGAGGGATCCCGCGTTCTGGTGGCTCAGCAGCACCGACAGCGCGCGCACGGCCGCTGCCGCCGAGGCGCAGCCCGCGCTGGGCCGCGTCACCACCACGGCGCGCACCGCCGCGTCCCTGCAGGCCGACCCGTTCCGCAGCGGGCTGCGCCGGGTGCTGGAACTGGTCCGGTATCTGGCCCCCGGTTTCGCGGTCATCGCCTTCACCGTGCACGCGGTGGTCTCCACCCGGCAGCGCCGCAAGGAGTTCGCCCTGCTGCGGGCGATCGGCGTCCGTGCCAAGAGCCTTTCCGCGCTGCTGGGCGCGGAGCAACTGAGTCTGGCGCTGTTCGCGGTGGTCCCGGGGGCACTGATGGGCATGGTCCTGGCAGCGGCGGTGCTGCCGCTGGTCACCGTGGACGACAGCGGACAGGCCCCCTATCCCCCGCTGCCGCAGGTCATACCCTGGGGCACTGTGGCGCTGACCGCGGTGGCGACCGCTCTGGCCATCAGCGCGGTCGTACTGGCGCTGGCCCGGCTGCTGGCCCGAGTGGACCTGGTACGCGTACTGCGAGCGGGGGAAGACCGTTGAGCCGGGCGGCCGGACACGACCGGACAGGGCGGACGGTGACGCGATCCGTGGGCACGGGCGCGGCGGTGACGCGGCGCCTGATACGCAAGGAGACCCGCGGCGACCTGCCGCTGCTGGCCTGCCTGGCGGTACTGGTCCTGGTACTGACGGCGCTGTGCGCCTGGGCCCCCGCCTTCGCGGGCCGCCAGGAGGACCGGGCGCTGCGGCAGCGCGTCGACGCCGCGCAGGCCCAGGCGCCCCTGATCAGCCTGAGTACCACACCGGAGGTCTTCGACAGCCAGCCGCCCGCCGTGGACATGGCCACCCTGCTCGGCGCCGGCCGCACCCTCACCGACCGGTTCGGCGGCTCCGCCGCACGGCACCTGGCCTCCGCCGGCGGCGGCAGCTACGACTACAACCAGGCGTCGCTGATCTCACCGCAGCCGCCGGGCCCGGCGAACACCGACACCAAGCTGACGGTCAGCTATCTGCCGTCCGCGCGGGCCCATCTGCACTACGTCAGCGGCCACGCGCCTGCCGACCACACGCCGCTGGGCACCGCGCCCCAGATCGGTCTGTCGCAGGCCACCGCGCAGGCGCTGGGCGTCCGGGCCGGCAGCCGACTGACCCTTGAGTTCGCCAAGACGCCCGGGGTACAGAACGCACCGCCCCACGCGGAGCTGCTGGTGAGCGGGGTCTACCGCACCACGGCCGCGACCGACGACTTCTGGAGCGGCCGGGAGACGCTGGACCAGCCGTCGCGCTACCCGGCGGAGCGCTCCGCCGGCACGGTGCTCGCCGTCCGCGGCCTCGTCGGCCTCGACGCCGCCGGCCTGCTGGCCGACGCAGGGGTGGGCGGCCCGCGGGTGACCTGGCAGTTGCGCGCCGACCTGTCCGGGGCGGCGCTCGACCAGGCCCGCGCACTGACCGGGCCGCTGTCCCAGTACAGCGCGGACCTGAGCGCCGCCCTGTGCCAGGGGGTCGACCCGATCACCGGCGACATCGGCTGCCAGATCGGCGGCCAGACCACCGGGCCTGTACTGCTGACCGACTATCTGACGCCGCTGCTCGCCGCGTTCACCGCTCAGGACCAACAGGCCAGGTCGCTGGCGACGTTCGCCGTCGACGCGCTGGCCGCGGTCGCGCTGGCCACCGTGGCCGTCGCGGTACGGCTGCTGCTGCGCCGACGGCAGCCGCACCTGCGGTTGCAACGGGCGCGGGGCGCGTCCACCGCTCGGCTCGTGCTGCTGCGCTGCGCCGTGGCCTGGCCGGTGGTGCTCATCGCCGCCCTGCTCGGCTGGGCGGCCGGACAGGCCCTCGCTCCGACCGGCACCTCCGGATCGCCGCAACCGGTGCCCGCCGCCCTCGCCACCGCGGTGGTGGCGCTGACGGTACCGCTCATGACCTGGCTTGCGGTCCGCGAGCCGCGCAGGCCCGGCCGGCTCCGCCGCTCGCGCCGGAAGACCGTGGTCGGCCGACGCGTGGTCCTGGAGCTGACGGTGCTGCTCGTGGCGGCGGCCGGCGTGGTCGCGCTGCGCTCGCAGGGCCCCGACGGAATTCTGGGCGCGGTGCCGGTACTGGTGGCGCTGGCCGTCGTACTGATCCTGCTGCGGATCTACCCGTTCGTACTGCGCCTGGTGCTGCGGCAGACCCGGCGCGGCCGGGGAGCGGTGGGCTTCATCGGAGCGGCCCGGGCCGCCCACGACGCCCCGGCGACCAGGCTGGCGCTGTTCGTCCTGGTCCTGACCCTGGGCACGGCCGTGTTCGGCGGCCTTGTGCACCGTACGATCGACGACGGCCTGACCACCGGCGCGGCCTGGACCACCGGCGCCGACGCGAGCGCGACCGTGGCCGGGACCGAAGCCTCCGCCGGCACCACGGCAGCCGGGACCGCCACTGCTGGAATACGGACCGCCCTCCAGCATCTGCGCACCCTCGACCTGGCCGGACAGGCCGACGGCGCGGCGATCACCCAGGTCGCCGTGATCACCGTGGATCCCCGCCGACTGGCCGCCGTCGCCCCGAAGTCGCCGCTGGCCGACGCCCTGCTGTCCGGGCTGGCCACCCCGCCGGGCACCCGGGCCGGCGCAAGCACCCCGCTGCCGTCCTTCCTCTCCCCCGGCCTGCGGGCGCGCGAGCACACCGGAGGTTTCACCACCACGGCGGTGACCCCGGGGCAGCCTCCGGTGAACCTGACCCTCCAACCGGTCGGCACCCTCACCACCAAGGAACTGCGCGACCCCCTCCTCGGGCCGGTCACAGCACAGATCGCGGCCGGAACGCCCCTGCTGATCACCACCGCCGACGCCGAACATCTGCTGCCCCAGCAGCCCTCGGGCAGCACCGTCCTGCTCCTCAAGGGCGACGGTCCCGCCACCACCGAGCCCACGGCACTGCGGTCGGCGGCGGCCGAGGCGCTCGGGCCGCTGGCCAGGATCCGCGTCCGCTCCGAGACGCTGAACACCCTGCGCGCGGACGGCCTGACTCGCGGCCTCGGCACGATCTACACCGTCACCTCACTCCTCGCCGCGCTGTCGGGCCTGCTCGCGCTCGCCTTGGAACTGACCCTCACCTCCCACGAGCGCAGCCGCACCGCCTCGTTCCTGCGCACGCTCGGACTCGGCGGCGAGGAGGCCGGTGCGCTGCACTTCCTCCAGCTCCTGCCGCTGGCAGTGGCCTCCGCGGTGGGCGGCACACTGCTCGGGCTGCTCGAACCGCGGCTCATGGCGGGGACGCTGGACCTACGGCAGTTCACGGGCGGCCCCGCCCAACCGGCGCTGCGGACCGACTACTCACTGACCCTCGCCCTCGTCGCCGGCGTGACCGCCCTGATCCTGGCCGCCGCCATCACCGAGACCGCCCTCGCCCGCCGACGCCGCCTGGGGGCCGTACTGCGCCTCACCTGACCGGCCGCGCGGGCGAGGTGCGTCAGCCGCTCCGGCCGCCGTGCGCCGTGTGCTCCGCGTCCTCCGCATCCTCCGCATCGGACTTCGCGCGCCGTGCGGCCTCGTCGGGCCATACGCCGATGTGGTCGCTCTCCAGGGCCAGCCGCACCCGCCTGCGCATGTGCAGGCGCTCGGTGAACTCGCCCGGCAGTTGCAGCCGGCCGCTGGCGTCCAGTACCGCGTACTCCTCGGCGGTGAGCACCTCGACGCCGTCCTCGCCGGTGGCGACCCGGCGCAGCACCTCGGTCGAGGTGCGGCCGTTGCGGATCCCCACGGTGCGCTGGACCTGCTCGGACACCAGCGCGTCGTGGGTGACCACGATCACGGTGACGCCCAGGTCCTCGTTGGCCCGGCGCAGCGCGGCGAAGACCTCGTCGCTGGTGGCGGTGTCGAGTTCGCCGGTGGGTTCGTCGGCGAACAGCACGCGGGGCTCGTTGGCGTTGGCGACGGCGACGGCGACCCGCTGCTGCTCGCCGCCGGAGAGCGTGTCGGGGGCGCGGTCCCGGCAGTGGCCGACGGACAGCAGGTCGAGCAGTTCCTCGGCCCGGGCCCGGCGCCGGGAGCGCTTGAGCCCGGTGTACGTCATCGGAAGCATGACGTTCTCGGCCGCCGTGAGGTAGGGCAGCAGGTTGCGGGAGGTCTGCTGCCAGACGAAGCCCACGGTGGTGCGCCGGTAGTCCAGCCGCTCGCGGCGCTTCATCGCCAGCAGGTCGTGTCCGGCGACCTCGGCGGCACCCGCGGTGGGCACGTCCTGGCCGGAGAGGATGCCCAGCAGGGTGGACTTGCCGGAGCCGGAGGCGCCGATCACCGCGATCATCTCGCCCTGGGCCACGGCCAGGTCGAGGCCCTGGAGGGCCTGCACTTCGACGCCGTCGGTCTGGTAGATCCGCACCAGGTTCTCGCAGACGACCAGCCCCTCCTCGCGTTGCGGGGCGGCGGCCGCGGCGGCCCGTCGGCGCAGCTCGTCCAAGTCCGGTGCCCCGTTCGGCTGTTCGTGCGCTGCCACGCGGTCCCCCGAGGAGGTGAAGTGTGCGGATAACCCTGCCGGACAGCCGCCAGGGTAATGCGGAAGTCCGTGCGAGAGACGTGATCCGCCGGGCCGGCGGCTCGCCGATCAGCGTGGCGCGCAGGGCCGGTGCTCCGGTGCCCGCGACTTCCGGTTCGGGACGGGGGTGGTCTTGCCGTCCCGAAAGGTCGGGTGGCGGCGCTTGCGACGAGTGATACGCGTGCCGGGCGAGGCCGCTCCCACCGTAGGGAGCGCCAGTAGCGGTCGAGGGCCGCCCGGCGCAGTCTCCCGCCGCCGGTCCGCGGGCGGTGCCGTCAGATGTCCTCGACGATGCGGCCGTCGCGGAGTTCGAGCACGCGGTCGGCCAGCGCGAGGAGTTGCGTGTCGTGGGTGGCGACGAGGGCGGTGACGGATTCGCTGCGGACGACGGCGCGCAGCAGGTCCATCACGGTGAGGCCGGTGTCGGCGTCGAGCTGGCCAGTGGGTTCGTCGGCGATGATCAGAGCGGGGTTGTTGGCGAGCGCGCGGGCGATCGCGACCCGCTGCTGCTGGCCGCCGGACAGCTCGCCGGGACGCTGGTCGGCGTGGTCGGAGAGGCCGACCAGGGAGAGCAGAAGGCCGACGCGGGCTTCGCGCTCGCGGGCCGGGACCTTCCGCAGGCGCAACGGGACCCCGACGTTCTCGGCGGCGGTCAGAATCGGGATGAGGCCGAAGGACTGGAAGACGAAGCCGATACGGTCGCGGCGCAGCGCCAGCAGGTCGTCGTCGCCGAGCCCGGCCAGGTCGGTACCGTCCAGGATGATCCGGCCGCCGTCCGGAGTGTCGAGGCCGCCGACCAGGTTGAGCACGGTGGTCTTGCCGGAGCCGGAACGGCCTCTGAGGGCGACGAGTTCGCCGCGCGGCACGTTGAAGGAGACACCTCGCAGGGCGTGGACGGCGGTGTCGCCGCTGCCGTAAGTGCGGCGCAGGTCCTCGACCACCACCATCTCGCCGGTCGGCGTCCCGATGTCCGCAAGAGTGCCGTGACCGCTGGACTGCTCGCTCATGCTTCCTTCCCCGCCCCGCCCCGCCCCGGCTCGGCCGGAGCGGTCCTTCATCCGCACCGTACGGTACGCCGGAACTCCGCCGGAAGGCCGGTCGTGGCCACACCACCGGGCGGACACCGAAGACCCGGCCGCCGATACCTCGCGGCGGCCGGGCAAGCACTCGTTTCCGCGGGGCCGGGACGCTCAGGTGACCGGTCGGTCCGCCTGCGCGGGCCGACTTGACGGAGCGTCAGAACTGCGGCTGGAGCGAGTGACGCCTTTTTGCCGCAGTTGACCGGATGACAGCTCAAGCAACGCCCTGACCTGCGGAAGTTCCAGCACCGACGAGCCTTCAGGGGGCCAGCACCAGCCGCCCCCGCACCCCGCCCTCCGCGAGGCGGGCGTGTGCCTTGGCGGCCTCTTCCAGGGGGAATGTCTCGGCCACCCGGAGCGTCAGCACGCCCTCGTCCACGAGTCCCGCCAGTTCCGCGAGGCGTGCCCCGTCGGCGGTCACGGCGACGGCGGTCGTCCGTATCCCGCGCACCGGCGCCGGTTCGGCTCCGGGCCGGACGCCGACGTAGCCGCCCCCGTCGCGCACCCACTCCAGGGCCGCCGCGCCGAGAACCGCCGCGTCCAGTACGGCGTCGAAGCTCCCCGCCTCGACTCCGCCGGCCGTGAAGTGCGCTGCTCCCAGCGCCCGTACGAGCTCCTCGTCGGCCTCGCGGGCCAGTGCGGTCACCGACACCCCCCGGTGGGTGGCCAGTTGGACGGCGAAGCCGCCGACCGCGCCCGCCGCACCGGTGACCAGGAGGGACTGCCCCTCGGTCAACTCCAGCAGGTCCAGGGCCTGCACGGCGGTCAGCCCGTTCAGCGGCAGCGTCGCCGCGTGCGCCGCGTCCACCGTGGCCGGTGCTGTGGCCGTCGCGTCCGCCTCCACCACGACGTACTCGGCGTGGGTGCCGAGCGGCCGCACCATGCCGGGGTCCAGTGCCACCACCTGGTCGCCGACGCCCCAGGCGGTGGCGGCGCCGGCCGCGTCCACGGTCCCGGCGACGTCCCAGCCGAGCCCGATCCGCTTGCCCGCACCGCCGAAGAACCCGGCCCGCACGCCCGCGTCCACGGGGTTCAGCGCGGCCGCCGCGACTTTGATCCGCACCTGGCGCGGGCCCGGCTCGGGCCGCTCGCTCTCCACCACCTCCACGACCTCGGGCCCGCCGAACCTGTTCACCACTGCTGCACGCATGACGGCCTGCTCCCCGTACGACGCTCTCGCTTCGGTCTCTCCTCAGCTGTCTGCAACCCTAGGAAGAGCTACTCTCCTCCGGTAAGTAGTTACCTGAAGGTGCCTAGGTCCCCAAGAGGTGAGCGATGCCGACGACGACGGCGGCCCAGCGGCGCGAGCAGGCGCGCGTGGAGTACGACGCGTTCATCCGGTCCTGCCCCACCAACCAGCTCCTCGACCGGATCAGCGACAAGTGGGTCAGCCTCGTCGTCTGCGCGCTGTCCCCCGGCCCGATGCGCTACAGCGAGCTCGCCCGCAAGATCGCCGGCGTCAGCCCCAAGATGCTCACCCAGACCCTGCGCTCACTGGAACGCGACGGCATCCTCGCCCGCACGGTCACCCCGTCCGTCCCCGTCCGCGTGGACTACGAACTCACCCCCCTCGGCGACAGCCTCTCCCTGCTCCTGGCGGGCGTGAAGGACTGGGCGGAGACCCACATCGAGCAGGTCCACGAGGCGCGCGAGCGCTATGACACGGAGGCCGACGGCTAGGCCGTCACACCGCGGGCGATCCGACTCGACGGGCCCCGCTAGCACGCGGACGGGCTGGAGCAGCGGCCGAAAAGCACTGTTCAGGCGCTCGAACCAGCCGCTCGCAACCGCCAGTTCAAGCCGTTGTTCTGATGCGCTCATGACATTCGTGGTTCCCGGGTGTCAATCTGCTCTCCGAAAGTTCACCGTCTACTCACAGGTTGTCCCACACAACTCCCGTGTCCGACCCCTGTCTTCACCCCGCACGGCAGCGAGGACCTGCCCCCCCCTCGAACCGTGCCACCCACCCGCGCGCCGCCGGACGGCCTCACCAGGCCGACCCGCTCTCCCGGGCCCCACCAGGCCCGACCACCCCACAGAAGGAGAACGCATGTTCCGGCAGGACCGTCATCAGCATCGCACCAGACACAGCGTCGCCCTGGCGCTGACCGCCGCAAGTGCCATGCTCGTGGCCGGAATCCAGCACGGCACCGCCATGGCCGCATCCGACGGTCACGCCCCCGCCAAGATCCTGGCCACCCCCGACGCCGGCGCGGCCCCCGCCTCGCTCTCGCCGGCGAGGCGTACGGCGCTGCTCAAGAGCGCCGCGACGCACGCCCCTGACACCGCGAGGACCCTTGGCCTCGGCGCCGGCGAGAAGCTGCTCGTCAAGGACGTGGCCCAGGACGCCGACGGTACGACGCACACCCGCTACGAACGCACCTACGCAGGCCTTCCCGTCCTGGGCGGCGACCTGATCGTCCACGACAGCGGCGGCCGCCTCACGGTGTCGCGGGCCACGAAGGCGGCCCTCGCGGTCCCGTCCACCAAGGCGAAGATCTCCGCGGCGACGGCGAAGGCCAAGGCGCTCACCACCGCCGCGAAGGCCGGCGCCGAGCAGCCCGCGATCGACGGCGCCCCGCGTCTGGTCGTCTGGGCCGCCTCCGGCAAGCCCGCCCTGGCCTGGGAGTCCGTGGTCGGCGGCTTCCAGGACGACGGCACCCCCAACGAGCTCCACGTGATCACCGACGCGGACTCCGGGAAACAGATCTTCAGGTACCAGGGCGTCGAAACCGGCACCGGCACCGGCCAGTTCAACGGCACCGTGCCCCTCAGCACCACGCTCTCCGGCTCGACGTACCAGCTCGTCGACGGCGACCGCGCCGGACACCGCACCTACGACCTGAACCAGGGCACCTCCGGCACCGGCACGCTCTTCACCGACGACAACGATGTCTGGGGCGACGGCACCCCGGCCAACCGGCAGACCGCGGGCGTGGACGTCGCCTTCGGTGCGGCGGCCACCTGGGACTACTACAAGAACGTCTTCGGCCGCAACGGCATACGCAACGACGGCGTCGCCGCCTACAGCCGCGCCCACTACGGCAACAACTACGTCAACGCCTTCTGGCAGGACGCCTGCTTCTGCATGACGTACGGCGACGGTTCGGGCAACACCCACCCGCTCACCGCGCTCGACGTGGCCGCCCACGAGATGAGCCACGGTGTCACCGCGGCCACCGCGGGCCTCACCTACTCCGGCGAGTCGGGCGGTCTCAACGAGGCCACGTCCGACATCTTCGCCGCCGCCGTCGAGTTCTACGAGAACCTGCCGGCCGACGTCCCGGACTACCTGGTCGGCGAGAAGATCAACATCAACGGGAACGGCACCCCGCTGCGCTACATGGACAAGCCCTCCAAGGACGGCGCGTCCAGCGACAACTGGAGCTCCTCACTGGGCGGCCTCGACGTCCACTACTCCTCGGGCCCCGCCAACCACTTCTTCTACCTGCTCTCCGAGGGCAGCGGAGCGAAGACCGTGAACGGGGTCGCCTACGACAGCCCCACCTACGACGGCCGGCCGGTGGCCGGCATCGGCATCGACAACGCCCAGCGCGTCTGGTACCGGGCGCTCACCACCTACATGACGTCGAGCACGAACTACGCCGGCGCGCGTACGGCCACGCTCCAGGCGGCGGCCGACCTCTTCGGCGCCTACAGCCCCTCCTACCTCGCGGTGGCCGACGCGTGGGCGGCGATCAACGTGGGCAACCGGATCGCGCTGGGCGTCAACGTGGCACCGATCACCGACCAGATCAGCGGCATCGGGCAGGCGGTGTCCCTCCAGACGGACGCGTACACCACCAACTCCGGCGCGGGCCTGACCTACACGGCGACCGGTCTGCCGGACGGACTGACGATCAGTGACACGGGCCTGATCTCCGGCACCCCGACCACCCTCGGCACCAGCGACGTCACCATCACGGTCACCGACGGCACCGGCGCGAGCAGCACCGTGAGCTTCTCGTGGGAGGTGGCCTACGTCTACGCCAGCGCCACCCGCGTCGACATCCCCGACAACAGCTCCGCGGTGGAGTCCCCGATCACCGTCACCGACCGCACCGGTAACGCCTCGACGACCACCCAGGTCTACGTGAAGATCATCCACACCTACCGGGGTGACCTGACGGTCGACCTGGTCGGCCCCAACGGAACGGTCTACTCGCTCCTGAACCGCAGTGGCGGCTCCGCCGACAACGTCGACCAGACGTTCACCGTCGACGCCTCCGCACAGCCCCTGACCGGCACCTGGAAACTCCGCGTCCAGGACCACGCCGCGATCGACGTCGGCTACATCGACCAGTGGCGGCTCATCCCCTGACCCTCTCCCGCCCGCTCCGGAGCCATTGTCCCGGGTCGCCCTCGCGGCCCGGGACAACGGCTCCGCCCGGGTGCCGACAGCACCCGTTCGGCGTAACGTGTTGTGCGAATGAACCGGTCGCGGGCCATGCGGTCCGATGTTGTCCGTCGGCCCGGTGGTCTTCGTGGCGTGCACCCGTTTGAGTCAGGAGCGCATCGTGGGGACACCTGTTCGTCGGCGCGCGCGCGGCGGCTCCGCTGCCCGGCGCACCACTGTTGGACTCGTCACCACCGTGCTCGCCGCCGGTGTGTGCACCGTACCGGCCGCGGCCGAGACCGCCCCCCGCCTGCCCGCCGCTGCAGCGGCGGGCTGCGCCGACACGGTCTATGCGGGAATGACCCAGGCACAGCGCGTCGGGCAGCTGTTCATGGGCGGGGTCGCCGCGACGCACCCGAGCACCACGGATCTGCAGACGCTGCGGACCTACCATGTCGGGTCCGTCATGCTCACCGGGCGCAGTTCCGCCGGGACCACCGCGACGAGGAAGGTGGTCGACGGGATCCGCACGCAGGCCGACACGGTCGGCGGGCGACGGGTCGGACTGCTGGTCTCCACCGACCAGGAGGGCGGCCAGGTCCAGGTGCTCAGCGGTCCCGGCTTCTCCGTCATGCCCAACGCCCTGACCCAGGGCACGTGGAGCACGACGACCCTGCGCAGTCGCGCCGGAACCTGGGCGCAGCAGCTCAAGGCGGCGGGCCTGGACCTCAATCTCGCCCCGGTCGCCGACGTGGTGCCCGCGAGCCTCGGTACCCGCAACGCTCCCATCGGCCACTTCTACCGCGAGTACGGCCACACCCCCGCCGTCGTGACCTCGCACACCGGTGCCTTCGCCGCGGGCTTCCGCGCTGCCGGAGTGATGACCACCTTCAAGCACTTCCCCGGGCTGGGCCAGGTGATCGGCAACACCGACACCACCGCGAACGTCGTCGACTCGGTGACCACCGCCTCCAGTTCGAGCCTCCAGCCGTTCCAGAGCGGCATCAAGGCAGGTGCGCCGTTCGTGATGATCTCGTCGGCGAAGTACACCAAGATCGACTCGAAGCACCTGGCGGCGTTCTCGCCGACCGTCATCAACTCGCTGCTGCGTACCAAGTTCGGCTTCAAGGGAGTCGTCATCTCCGACGACCTCGGCCAGGCCGTCGCGGTACGTGCCTACACTCCGGCGCAGCGGGCGGTGCAGTTCATCGGCGCCGGCGGCGACATGGTCCTGACGGTCAAGGCGTCGACCGTGCCGGCGATGGTGCAGGGGGTGCAGGCCCAGATGGCGAAGGACGCCACCTTCCGCACCAAGGTCGCCGCCTCCGTGCACCGCATCCTCACGGCCAAGGCAGCGGCCGGCCGCCTCACTTGCAGCTGAGCGGCGGCGTCCGGACCGCTCGTCGGGGCCCTCGGTACCATGCAGCTGTGATGAGTGGGGCTGTCCGATTGCGGGTGCCGGTCGGCGAGGACGCGGAGCGGTGGATCACCCGGACAGGCTGCCGACGTGTCCTGCTCGTCGTACACAACGTGACGTCGGCGACGCGTCTGCTGGACGTACTCCCGCTGTTCCACAGCGACATCCGGGTGCAGTTGTTCGCCACCTGCACAGAGTCCTCCCCCTTTCTGGCGGGGGTGCCCGAGTTGCTGGCCGCGGCGGAACTGCCGGTCCTCCCCTGGGAACAGGCCAAGGACACGGAGTTCGACCTGGTGATCGCCGCGAGCTACGGCGGTGAACTGGCGGCACTCCAGGGCAAGTTGGCCGTCCTGTCGCATGGCGTTGGATACAATAAGAGGCTGGCGATACCGGATACCGGATACCGGATACCGGATACCGGATACCGGATACCGGATACCGGGCGCCTGGCCCAGGCGCCGGTCTTCGGCCTCTCGCCGGAATGGCTTCTGGAGAACGGGCGTCCGCTCGCGACCGCCACCGTCCTCTCGCACCCCGAACAGCTGGAGCGGCTGCGCTCGGCCTGCCCGGAGGCGGTGCCCACCGCCGTACTCGCGGGGGACCCCTGCTACGACCGCATCCTCGCCGCCCTCCCCGAACGCGCGCGCTTCCGGCGCGCCCTGGGCGTGGGACCCGGTCAGCGCCTGATCCTCGTCAGTTCGACCTGGGCACCGCGCTCGCTGTTCGGCGGAGCCGGAGACACCGAGACGGATGACCTGCTGCCCTGGCTGCTGTCCCGCCTGACGGCGGAACTGCCCGCCGACGAGTACCGGACGGTCGCGATCCTGCATCCGAACATCTGGTACGGCCACGGTCCGGGTCAGGTGCGGGCCTGGCTCAGCAACGCACAGCAGGCCGGCCTCGACGCCATCCCTCCCCTCGACGGCTGGCGACAGGCCCTGATCGCCGCCGACTGCGTCCTCGGCGACCACTCGAGCGTCACCTACTACGCAGCCTCCATTGGCACACCCGTCCTGCTCGGGGCATTCCCCGAAGAGGACCTCGACCCGCTCTCGCCGGTGGCCGCACTCGGCCGCACCGCTCCCCGTCTGTCTCCCCGGAGCGGTCTGCGCACCCAGATCGACCGGGTGATCGCCGCACATGACGCCACCCGGTACAAGGAGCTGGCGGAGCAGACGAGTTCGGCCCCCGAGGAGTCGGCCGTTCTCCTGCGTCGCCTGTTCTACGACCTCATGGGGATGCCGGAGCCGGGGCATCCGGCGCTGCTCGACCCACTGCCGCTGCCGCCCTGCCGGCCCGCTCGCCGCACCACGCCGGTGCGCGTGCTCGTCGGCGGGATCGGTGCCGATCCGCCGGAGGTCACCCTCAGCCGGTACGCCGCGGCCGACGGCGAGCCCGACCCGTCGGAAGAGGCGGCCGTGGCGGCCGAGTCCGCGCACACGCTGGTGGACGAGGAGACCCGGGACCGCGGTCGACTGCGCATCGCCGACATCGTGGTGCGGCGCGCCCCCGCCGACGACCCGCGGCTGGGCCCTCCCGCCGCCTGGACGGCGGAGGCGCTCAGCCGTTACCCGTACTGCGGACTGGCCGCCTATGTCGACGGGCCGGACCGGTGTGTCGTACGGACCCGCGAGGGGGATCTCCTGCGGCTGTCCGCGGCCGCCGCCCCCGACGGCCGCCCCGATCTGTGCGACCCCGCCGTCTACGCCTCGGCGCTCTACGCGTGGCTCGCGAGCGGCCGCGACCTGGCCCGGGCCATGCCCGGGATCACGGTACGCACCGGTTCCGCGACACACCTGGTCACCGTAGGGACAGCGGCTCCGGCCACCTCATGAGCCGGCGACCCGGGTCTCCGCGTCGGCCAGCCGCGACCGCACTCTGTCCAGGCCGAGCCGGTCGCCGTGCTCCTCATAGCACGCGGCGGCGGCCCTGAGGTCCGCGGCCTCTTCCGCCCCATGGCCCAGGCGGCGATGGCACTGGGACCTCACGTCGAGGGCATCGGCGAGTTGCAGCCCGGCACCCGCCTCGGTCATGGCCTTGACGGCCTCGTCCAGGCACACGCGCGCCTGCTGGGCATCCCCCGCGTCCAGGTGGGCGTCGCCCAGACTCATGTACACGCGCGCGGCGTTGTAGGGGTCGCCGCCGTCCGGCAGGCGGCGGAACCGCGCGAGGGCGTCGTTCAGCCGGACGACGGCCTCGTCGAAGCGCCGCTGTTTGGTCAGGGCACGGCCGATGTGGTGTTCCAGCAGGGCCGTGGCACGCGGCAGGTCCTCCCGGCCGTCCTCGCCCGGGCCGATACGGCGCAGGATCCCCTGGGCCTCCTCGAAGCACCGCTGGGCCGCGGGGAACTCCCACCGTTTGAGATGGAGCAGCCCGAGAACCTCGACGGCGGTGGCCTCGCCCCGGTGGTGGCCGCAGGCCCGGTCCGCGGCCCGGGCGTTCGCCAGCGCGGCGGCGGCATCGTCCGCCCGCCCCTCCCCCATGTAGCCGAAGGCGAGTTGGGTCCACATCCGGCCCACGGCACGCGGGTCGCCGAATTCCGCCTCGACGCTGCGGCGGGCGGCCTCGACGCCGAGCAGGTGCGTGTCGATCCACTGCGCGTGGAAGCCGAGCATCAGGTGCAGGCCCCACATGGCCTCGCACAACTGCCAGACGAGGTCGTGGAGTTCGTGGTGCGCGGCGGCTCGGACGACGGCCGCGAGGTTCTCCCGTTCACGCCGCAGTTCCGCCAGTGCGCGCCTGCCGTCCGCCGGGTCGCGGTGTTCCGGATGGGCGAGTCCCCGGTATGCGGGGCCGAGCCGCCATCGCAGCGGCATCACCCTGAAGTCAGCACCCGCCGCGAAGCGCAGCTGCGCGACCGCCACCCGGCGGACCGCGGCCGCCATGCGGCCGTGGCCGTCCTCGGCGGCCGCGAGTCCGCGGGCGTGGGCTCGGGTCACGTCGTGGAACCGGTAGCGTTCCTCCGCGACCTCCTCCAGCAGGTGCACCCCGGCCAGCTGCTCCAGCAGCGTCCGTGCCTCGTCGGCGCCGATCCCCGCGGCGTGGGCCGCGATCGGGACGGTCACGGTCGGCCAGGGCCACACCGCGATCGCCCGGTACAACGCGGCGCTCTCGGGGGTCAGTTCGCGGTACGCGACGTCATGGACGAGACGGACGGGGTCGCCCGGGGCGTCGGGGGCCGGTTCACCCGTGGCGGTGCCTTCCTGGTCTCCGTCGCCGTGGTTCCGCCCGGACAGCTGCTGTGCGACACGCTCCCAGGTCAGGTGCTCCCGTAAGGCGAGGCCCGCCCCTGTGGTGCACACGGCGAGGGGAATGCCACCGGTGCCCTCCGCGACGGCCCGGACGACGGCGTCCGACGCGGACGGCCGGTCGCTGCCGGCGACCCGCCTGATCAGGGTGACGGAATCCTCCGTCGACAGCGGCCCGAGCGCGCACGGCCGGGCTCCGTGACCGGCGACCAGACGCCCGAGCCGATGCCTGCTCGTCACCAGGACCAGCGACTCCGGCGAGGCCGGCAGCAGGGGGATCACCTGCGCGTCGTCATGGGCGTTGTCCAGTACGACGATCAGGCGCCGGCCGGCCGTGCAGTCGCGGTACAGGTCGCGCTGCCGCGCCTCGTCCCCCGGCACCATGGCGGGCGGCACGCCGAGCCGCTCCAGGAATCGTGCGAGCACGTCGGAGGGCGGGAGGGCCGTGGTGGCCGACGCGCCCTCCAGGTCGGCGAAGAGGGCACCGTCGGGGAACCGATCGAGCAGCTCGATCGCGCTCCGGACGGCGGTGGCGGTCTTGCCGATGCCGCCCGGCCCGGTGAGGACGGCGACCGGGGGCGCGTCCGGTGCGCGGTCCCCGCCGTCCAGCAGCTCCGTGATCCAGGCGAGCACGTCCTCGCGGTCGGTGAAGGCCGCCGTGCCCGGTGGGAGCATCTGCGGCCGGGAGGCGCCGGGTGCCACGGCCGGCACGCTGCGCGGCGCCAGCCAGGCGGATTCCCGGACCCATTCCGTCACCTCGCGGGAGAACTCCGGCGAGGTACGCGCGTACTCCAGCAGGCGCGAAGCGGCGGCCGCCTGCTGGTCCGGGGTGACCGGGAGGGAAGGTGCGGCCGAATCGCCGCCGGCGGCCCCGGTGCCCGTCCCGGCGGCCCCGGCCCGACCCCTGCTGAGCAGGTCGTAGAGCCGCTCGGAGGTTCGCCTGCCTGCCTCGCCGCCTGCCCCTGACAGGGCGCCGGATGCGACCGTGCCGACAGCCGAGAGCACCATTCCCACCAACGGTTCCACTCAGGACTCCCCCAACTCGCCGTTCCCGCAATGGTATCGATGCGGTCCGACGAGTCGCGGGAACATCGGCGCCCGGAGGCCGGGGCGTCGGTGCTTCTCAGGCCGCCGCGGGGCCGGTGGTGTCCCGGCGGGAGACGGCCAGGTAGCCGACGAAGCCGGCGATGGCGACCGTCCAGGCGAGGGTCACCGGTGCCAGCCCCAGGGCGAGCCCGCCCCGGCTGTGGCCGACCGCCATCCAGTCGGCGAGCGAGGCGCCGAGGGGGCGGGTGATGACGTAGGCCGTCCAGAAGGCGGGTACGGCCTTCAGGGCACCGCCGCGGTGGGCGATCGCGGGGACGCAGATCGCGGCGGCGAAGAGGACCGCCGAGCCGAGGTAGCCGAGGCCGGCGGTGGCGGTCAGGTCGCCGGCGGCGGTGCCGAGGGCGAACGTGGCGAGGACGGCAGCCCAGTAGAAGATCTCACGGCGGCGGGTGCGGATGCCGTGGATGGACAGGGTCCGCTCGACGGCGTACCAGAGGGCGAAGACCGCGGTCAGCACGATGACGAAGAACGGGGTGGACAGCGTGTAGGGCACGCCGAGACCGACGTGCAGGACGTCGGCCGCCATGGTGCCGAACACGCTGACCATGACGACGGCGGTCCAGTACACCCAGGCGATGTACCGGCGGACGGCGAACTGCACGGCCAGGGAGGCAGCGAGGGCGAGGCCCCCGAGGCCGACGGCGGGTATCGGACCGAGGACCCGGGCCAGCAGGTCCGAGGCGGTTTCCCCCATCCCGGTGGTGAGCACCTTGATGATCCAGAAGTAGGCGGTCACTTCCGGCACCTTGTTCGCCATGGTGCGGAGGGGAACGCGGGAACGGTCGTCGAGGAGGTGCTCCGTGGTCATGAGCGGCACGATGACACGCTCGGCTCCCGGCACCACAGATGTCTTTGCCAATGCTTTGGTGCCTCTGGTGCATGAGTTTCCAGTCCACCCGCCCAACCTGAACGCAACCTGACCGCCTCGACAAAGTCCCTGGTCAGGGTGGCTGAGCAGGTGATAAGGAGGCGCGTTCGCGTGCCGCACGGCTGCCGCACAGCGGTTTGACGTCACCTCCGGCCGAGGAGCCCGGGCCGGCGGTCATCGTCCACGGCCGGGAGACTTCCACTACATTGCGTGGCGGCCTGCGCACGGCGAACTGTTCCCTCGGCCGCCCCGAAGCGGCGAGGGGACGAACGGGTCCGGCGATCGTCTAGAGTTTCCCGCAGTGTCTACAATGATGTAGTCGCCCAGGTGTCCATGTGAAGCCGTCCGCCGGAAAGGGCCCCGTTCATGACCACTCCGATCCTCGCGACGTCACAGCTGGCCGTGAACGTACTCGACGCCCATTCGCTGCTGGCGACCTTCGGCGTGCTCGGCGTCGGAGCGGTGATGTTCGCCGAGACGGGACTGCTGGTCGGGTTCTTCCTGCCGGGCGACTCCCTGCTGTTCACCGCCGGCCTGCTGTGCACCGGCTCGGCGCAGGGGAGTCTGCACCTGTCCCTGGGACCGCTGCTCGTGGCGGCGGCCGTGGGTGCGCTGGCCGGGGCGCAGTTCGGATACCTGCTCGGACGGAAAGCCGGCGGAGCACTGCTGTCACGCAGCCGCTCCCGGCGCCTGCACGAAGGTGTGAAGCGCGCCGAGGAGTTCCTCGAGCGGTACGGCCACGCGAAGGCCATCGTGCTGGCCCGTTTCGTGCCGGTGGTGCGGACGGTGCTCAATCCGATGGCGGGCGCACTGGAGGTGCCGGTACGGACGTTCACCCAGTGGCAGGTCGTCGGCGGACTCGTGTGGAGTCTCGGCCTCACCCTCGCGGGATACGCGCTGGGCTCGTCGATCCCGAATGTCGACCGGTACCTGCTGCCGCTGGTGGCACTGATCGTGCTCGTGTCGCTGATCCCCGTGCTCGCCGAGGTGTACCGGGGGAGGCGGGCCGCCGCGTCCGAGGAGGGACGCGGGTGATCGTCCGGGCCCGGGCCGTCCGGCCCGGCGTCGCCATCGGGTACCGCGTCCCGCCGGCGGGTACCGCCCGCGTCCGTCCCGGCGTACCCGCCGGTTCACCGGCGTCTTCGGTGGCCGACGGGCCACGACCGGACGGCTCGGCCCGTGCCGGTGGACGGAGGCCCGGGCCGCTGCCCGCCTCGTTCGTCCCGGACTCGGGCCGTACGGCCGTCGCTCCGACGGAGGGCCATGCGTCACAAGATCCTGGTCGTTGAGGACGACCACGCCCTGCGTGACGTGCTGCGCCGCGGGCTGGCCGACGAGGGGTTCGAGCCCGTGCCCGCCGCCGACGGTGCCACTGCCCTGCGGCTGACCAACGACGCCATCGGCGCGGTGGTACTGGACGTCGGACTGCCGGACGCGGACGGGCGGGACGTGTGCCAGGCGATGCGTGCCAACGGCTTCGCGGCCCCGATCATCTTCCTGACAGCCCGCCACCACCTCACCGACCGGCTGTCCGGGTTCTCCGCGGGGGCCGACGACTACCTTCCCAAGCCGTTCCACCTCGCCGAACTCGTCGCGCGGCTGCGGGCGACGCTCAAACGGGCCGCCCCGCCGGCGGTGTCCGCGGCCGGAGACCTGGTCCTGGACGCGACCCGGCACAGCGCGAGCGTCGGCGAGGCCCAGGTCGAGCTGTCCCCGACGGAGTTCCGCCTGCTGGCCAACCTGGTGGCCGCGGGAGGCGGCATCGTGAGCCGCCGCGACCTGGTCAGGGCCGCCTGGCCGGACGGCGCCCAGGTCAGCGACAACACACTGGACCAGTACCTGAGCCGGCTGCGCCGCAAGCTCCGCGAGGCTGGCAGCGACCTGAGCCTGGGAACGGCGCGCGGGATCGGCCACCGGCTGTCATGAAAGGATTCCTGCGGCACCTGGCCCCCCGCACGCTGCGCGGCCGGCTCTCACTCGTGGCACTGACCACCGCGGCCCTCCTGATGACCGTCCTGACCGTGGCGTTCAACACCGTGCTGGACCGGCATCTGCAGCATCAGGCGGACGCGGAGCTGCGCAGCCGTGCGGACGCCGTCGCCACCACCGTGGACACCAGCGGCCCGCGGGTACGGGTCCTGGAGACCGTCAACGACCGGCTCCTGGACGCCAACGTCTGGATCTACACGGGGACACGTCTGCTGGAGAAGCCCCCGTCCACCGCCGCCGACAGCACACTGACCGAGGCCGCCGCGCGGCTCGCCGCACGGGGAGACGGCGTCTGTTCGACCGTGGCGGCCGGGAATCCCCGATCGGTCCGGCTGTGCGCGCGGTCCATGGCCGGGAGCCGCAGCACGGCGACGGTCGTCACCGCCCTGGACCTCGCCCCGTACCGCAACTCGGCGGCCGCCGTGCTGCTGGGTTCCCTGGTCCTGGACTCCGTCATGCTCGCGTGCACCTACGCGCTGACCCGCCTCGCCGTCGGGCGGGCGCTGCGTCCGGTGCGCACCATGACCGACCAGGCCACCGAGTGGAGCGCCGTGGGCTCCGACCAACGCTTCGGCGCGGCCCACCATCCGGCCGAACTCGCGCGCCTGGGCTCCTCGTTGGACTCGCTGCTGGACCGCATCCGTACCGTGCTGCGGCACGAGCGGCAGCTGACCGGGGAGCTGTCCCACGAACTGCGCACCCCGCTCACCCGGATCATCATCGAGCTGGACTGGTGGCGGGCCCGGCCGCGCTCCGCCGCCGAGACCCGCGCCACGCACGAGGTGATCGCCGAGGCCGCCCAGGCCATGCGCACCATCTGCGACACCCTGCTGGACGACGCCCGTGAGGGAGCCCACACCACCGCCACGGCCCCCGGCGCCACGGCCGTCGTGCCGGTCCTGTACCGGCTGGTCGACCGCCTCGGGACGCCGGAGCAGGTGGAGGCCGTCGTGGACGCGACAGTTCCGGAGCTGGCGGCGGGCGTCCGGCCGGCCCTTCTGGAACGCATCGTCAGCCCGCTCCTGACGAACGCGGTCCGGTACGCGCGCTCCACGGTGACCGTGTCCGCGCGACCGGTGCCCGGCGGTGTGCGGATCAGCGTCACCGACGACGGTCCCGGCGTGCCGGAGGCGTTCGTGGGCGACCTCTTCCAGCCCGGTCGCCGGGCCGATCCCGAGGACGGGCACGACGGCGCGGGCCTCGGACTGCCGCTCGCCAGGCGCCTGGCCCGGGCCGTCGGTGGCGAGGTCTCGCACGATCCCGCCTACACCTCCGGGGCCCGCTTCCTGACCGACCTGCCCGCCGGGTGAACCGCCGCGGGACCGGCGGACCGGTCCCGCGCCTCCGGGCCCTGAGAGCGGGCGGGGGAGGACGTAGGCGACAAGGGCCTCCTGCCGCTACGCCGTCGGCACCGGCTCCCCGCATCCCTCCCAGGGCCGGGCCAGCCCCACCAGCGCCAGCCCCGCCGCCACCAGCGCGCTCAGCATGATGAGCGCCATCGGCCGGGAGCTGTCCTCCCCGAACACGCCCACCAGCGGTGCGGTCAGGGCCCCGAACAGGAACTGGAAGCCGCCCAGGAGCGCGGACGCCGCGCCCGGAGCCGTGCGGCCGACCGCCTGGCCGATGCTCATGGCGCTCGGGAAGACCAGGCCGATGCCACCGGCGGTCACGAACAGGGTGGTCCAGGTGCCCGCGAGGGTCTCGCCCACGGTCACCACCAGCAGGACCTGCGCCAGCGCGCCCAGCAGGGCGATCCCGACCCCGGCCGAGAGGAGGGTGTTCAGGCGGGTGCCGCGCCCGGCCAGGCGAGCGAAGGAGGCCCCGGCGGCCAGCATGGCGACGGCGTTGGTGGCGAAGATGAGGGAGTACGTGGTCGACGACACGCCGTGCAGGTTCTCGAAGACGAAGCTGGAGCCGCTGATGTAGGCGAACATCGCGGCCGAGACGAGGGCGACCACCAGGACGTATCCCATGAACGCGCGACCGGCGAGCAGCGCACCCATGGCCCGGAAGGTCCCGGCGAGTCCGCCGCCGTGACGCCGCTCCGGCGGCAGCGACTCGGGCACCGCCCGTACGACGGCGAGCAGGAGCAGCACACCGAGCACGGCCAGCACGGCGAAGACCGCCCGCCAGGTGGAGACGGCGAGGACGACCCCGCCGAGCACCGGCGCGGCGATCGGCGCCACGCCGATCACCTGTGACAGCACCGCGAAGTAGCGCGGCAGTTCGGGTCCGTGGAAGCGGTCGGTGAGGACGGCCCTGGCCAGCACCATGTCTGCCGCGCCCGCCACACCCTGCAGGAAGCGGGCACCGGTCAGGGCGGCGATGTCCGGGGCGGCGGCGCAGGCGACGGAGCAGAGGACGAATCCGGCCGACCCGGCCATGAGCAGCCGGCGCCGGCCGAGGCCGTCGCTGAGCGGGCCGATGACCAGCTGGCCGACGACGAGTCCGGCCAGGAACGCGGTCATCGTCAGCTGCACGGCCGAGCTGCTCGCACCGAGCGCCTTCCCCAGCGCGGGAAAACCGGGAACGTACATGTCCGTGGCGAGCGGGGCGACGGCGGTCAGCGCACCGAGCACGGCGATGAGGGCGGTGACCGTACGACCCGAAGGCGCAGGTCCGGCGGTGTCGGGGACGGCGTCGTCGCGGTTGCGCGAGGATGACGGAGCTACCATGAAAATAAAGGTAGCTGATAGTTCACTAGCTAACAAACATGGAGAGCGAGAAGACGAGCCGCATGCCCTCCCCCAACCCCTCCGCCCCGTCCACTCCGTCCGCCGCAGACGTCGGCGCCCAGTGGGCAGCGCACAACCCCGGCCTGGACACCTCCCCCATGGAGCTGGTCGGGCTGCTCAAGCACGCCACCGGACTGCTCAACCGCTCCGTCGAACCCCTTTACGCGGGCGCTCCGCTCACCGCGCCGGAGGTCGACATGCTGATCCCCCTGCGGCACGCGACCGAGCCGTTCATCGCCCGGAGCCTCGCCGAGCGGCTGGGCCTCTCCCGCGCGGGGGTCAGCAAGACCCTCGGCAGGCTGGAACAGCGCGGTTACATCACCCGTACCCCCAACCCCGCCGACCGGCGCGCCGCCCTGGTCACCATCACCGAGGCCGGCGCGAAGGCGGTCGACGACCTCTTCCCCCGGCAGCTCTCCGTCGAGATCGGCCTGCTGGACGGCCTGGGCGAGGACCGCGAGTGGGTGACCCAGGCGCTGCGACGGCTGGTGGCGGCCATGGAGGCCCGCCTGGGCCACGGCTGACACTCGGCCGCGGGGAGCCCCGGACCGCGTGGACGACACGGCTCCGGCTTCCCGGCCCGCCGAATGCCGGTCCGGCCGGGACGATCGGTGGCCGGACCCCGGCAGGCGGTTGCTGCTGTAGGGGATGTTCCAATTAAAGTGCTCACTGCAGAGGCGGCCCGCCACCGGGGCCGCCGCGATCCCGTCCCCGAGAGGCGCAGAGATGACCGGGCCGCAGACGACGCGCAGGAAGCGTGCGAACGGGGTGGAGTCGCGGCAGCGCATCCTCGACGCCACCGTGGAGATCGCCGGCGAGCGCGGCTACGACGGCACCTCCATCGCGGCCGTCAGCGCCAAGTGCGGACTGCCCGCCAGCTCGATCTACTGGCACTTCAAGGACAAGGACGACCTGATCGCCGCCGTCATCGAGCGCAGCTTCGAAACCTGGCTCAGGGCCGTCGAACTGCCCGACGAGGACGCCGGCACCCCGCTGGAACGGGTCACCATGATGGCCGCGAACGTGGCCAGGTCCCTCGTCGCCGCACCGGACTTCCTGCGCCTCGGCCTGATGCTCGCGCTGGAACGCCGCCCCACCGAGCCCCGCGGCCGTACGGTCTTCCTCCAGGTCCGCGAGACCGCCCACCAGCGCATCGCCGAGATCGTCGCCACCCTGTTCCCGACCTTGGCCGAGGACGTCGTGGACACCCTGACCACCTATGCCGTGGCCGGCGCCGACGGCCTGTTCGTGCACCGGGAGGTCAAGGGCGACTCCGTCGACCTGGTGGCCCTGTTCGAACTGCACGCGCGGCTCATCCACGACGCCGCCGCCCGGATGGCGGCACGCGCGGAGCGCTGACGGCCGGCATGTCAACGCCCCGCTCGCGGCTCCGGGCTCAGGACGCCGCGCCCTCGTGGGTGACGGTGACGACGATCTTGCCGACCTGCTCGTTGGCCGCCATGTAACGGTGCGCCTCGACGATGTCCGCGAGGTCGAAGGTGCGGTCGACGACGGGGTCGAAGGAACCCGAACTGAGGCCCGCGTTGACGAACGCGACCGCGCGACGCAGCCGCTCGGGGTCCGTGGTGATCTCGAAGAGGGTGTACGTGCTGCTGGTCAGCGCCGGGAAGGACTGGGCGTTGGGCAGCGGGGTGGGGCGCGGGTCGAGGGCGCCGTAGACCACCAGGAAGCCGCCCGGGGCGATCCCCTGGGCGAGGGTCTCCACGCCGGGTCCCGCGACGGGGTCGAAGGCCAGGCGGACGCCCTCGCCGCCGGTGATCTCCTTGATCCGGGCGGGCAGGTCCTCCTCGTCGGTGACGATCACGTGGGCCGCGCCCGCGTCCAGGAGGCGCTGCTTCTTGCCGGGGCCGCGCGTGGTGGCGATCGGGATCGCGCCGACATGGCGGGCGATCTGGATGGCGGCGAGTCCGACACTGCTGGAGGCCGCGGTGATCAGGACATGGTCACCGGGCCGCACCTGGCCGCTCTCGGCGAGGGGTCCGTAGGCGGTGATGTAGGCCATCCACACGGCCGCCGCCCGCACGGGGTCGACCTCGGCGGGGCGGGGCACGACCGCCGAGGCCGGGACGATGACATGGTCGCCGTAGGTGCCGTAGTCGGTCTGCAGGAACTGCGGTACGACCGCCACCGGGTCGCCCTCCGAGAGGCCGTCCACGCCCTCGCCGACCGCCTCGACCACACCGGCGGCCTCGTAGCCGAGCAGGGAGGGGTAGACCGGGTCGTAGAAGTAGGCGCCCTCGCGGAACATGATCTCGGCGCGGTTCAGACCGATCGCGTCGACGCGGATCCGGACCTCCCCCGCGCCGGGCGCGCCGACCTCGACATCACGGAGGGTGAGGACCTCGGGTCCGCCGGTCCGGTCGAACTGAACGAGTCTTGCCATGGCGCATCCGTCCTAGGGGCAGGGATCGGGGAGGAGACGCGCCGGGTCGGCCCGGCGCCTCCGCTCACCTTGCCCCAAGGTTCGATGGCCGTCAAATTTTGAGCGCGATCGAAATAAGGTCACCGGCCGTCTCGGACCGCGTCCGCTTCCGCCTCCACGGCCGCGGCGGCCAGCACCGCGGAGAGCAGGCCCGGAAACCGCAGCTCTATCTCGTCGGTGCGCAGCGTGTTCATCTTCGTCGTCCCGACGTAGTACTGCCGGATCACGCCGGCCTCGCGCAGCACCGTGAAGTGGTGCGTGAGCGTCGAGAGCGACACGGGCGCGACAAACGTCCCGCAGCTCAGGTCCTCCCCCGCGCGGACCAGCTGCGACACCACCATCCGGCGCACCGGGTCCACCAGCGCCTCCAGCACCTGCTGGAGCGAGACCTCCGACAGCTCGGGGTGCTCCACGGTCCGGGCGGCGGTACGGGGGCGGGCCACGGTGACTCCTCGGGGCGGCTTCTGGGCGGTCAAGTCATAGTACGACCGCCATCGGAACCGAATCCGCCCCCGAGATCTTCCGCCGGACCGCTCGGCGCCCGCAGTCGTCCGGCGCAGCGGACAAAGGCGTTGCCCCCGGCTCGTGACGGTCACTAAAGTCGGCCGGGTGACTGCCGGGTCGGCCATGGGCCATGCACGAGTGAGGTTCCCGGCCTCGGCGTGAGCCCGAGGCGTGCAAGAGGCCCGCCGCCATCTCCGCGTCCTCGCCCCGGCGCCCGTATGCGGCGCCCGTCCCAGCGGATGTCCCGAGACCGGAGAGACCACACCGATGTCCCCTGACCAGCCATACCCGCACGTGTCCGAGCTGCCGTCGGCAGCCGTCCAGCTCAACCACACCGCCGTGTACGCCAGCGACCGGCACTTCTCCGCCGGGTTCCTCGCCACGATCCTGGGCCTGGAGGTCGGCGCCCCGCTGGGGCCGTTCCTGCCCATGGACCTCGGCAACGGCGTGACACTCGACTACTACGAGAAGCGCGACGAGCCGATCCAGTCGCAGCACTACGCCTTCCTCGTCCCCGAGGAGCGGTTCGACGGCATGATCAGCCGTCTGGAGACGGCCGGGGTCACCTACTACGCCGACCCGCAGCACACCCAACCCGGCCGAACGAACGGCTTGTTCGGCGGTCGCGGCGCCTACTTCGAGGACCCGGACGGCCACAACATGGAGATCCTGACCCGGCCCTACGTCCGTCCGTAGGCCCCGGGCCCCGCTCGTGGAGCGGGGGTGCCCGTGCCGTCGTACGACGGCACGGGCACCCCCGGAGTGTCAGGCCTTGCCCAGCAACTCGCGTACGTGCTGGACGATTTCCTCGTTGGTGTAGGCGTGCCCCCCGATGCCCCAGCCGCCGGGAACCGCCTCGGTCAGGGCGACCCAGGTGCGCTCGGCGAGGGAGGGGTCGCCCGCGGCGGCGGCCACCAGTTCCGAGAGCTCCTTGACCAGGCCGAGCTGCTGCTCCCTGTCGAGCGCGCCCGCGTTGGTGGTGACGGCGATGCGCACGTGGTCGTTGCCGCCGCCCGCGGTGGAGAACCCGTCGGCGTCCAGCTCGTGGACGAACGCGGCGGTGTTCTCCGTGAAGAACGGGATGACCGGTACCTTCTCCCAGCGCATGATCGCCTGAGCGAGATCCTGGGCGAGAGCCTTGCGGTCCTTGATGAGCCCCTTGGCGGCGTACACGTCGATCATGGGCATGCGGTGGATCCTCGCTTTGTCTCGCGTCGAACTCTTCACATCGATCGTGTCCGGCGCCGGAGCGTGGGAGATCCCGTGATGTGCGTAGTCCGGGCGCGTGGGATGCGTAGGCCAGGGGGCCGGGTGGGCCCGTCAGAGGTTGATCATGTGTCCGGCAAGCCCGTGCAGGGCGTCCTGGACCGCCTCGCTCAGCGTCGGGTGGGCGTGCACGTTCCGGGCGAGCTCATGCACTGTGAGGTCCCATTTCTGGGCGAGCGTCAGCTCGGGCAGGAGCTCCGTCACGTCCGGTCCGATCATGTGGCCGCCGATCAGTTCGCCGTACCGGGCGTCGCTCACGAGTTTCACGAACCCGACCGTGTCACCGAAGCCGTGCGCCTTCGCGTTGGCCGTGAAGGGGAACTTCGCCACGCGCACGTCGAAGCCCTGGGCGCGGGCCTCGGCCTCGGTCCAGCCGAAGCTGGCGATCTGCGGCTGGCAGAACGTCGCGCGCGGGATCATGCGGTAGTCCAGTTCCATGGTCTCCGCGCCGGCGATGCTCTCCGCGGCGACGATGCCCATCGCCTCGGCGGTGTGCGCGAGCATCAGCTTCGCCGTGACGTCGCCGATGGCGTAGATGTGCGGCTGGCTGGTGCGGCAGTACCCGTCGATGTCGATGGCACCGCGCTCGGTGAGCCGTACCCCGGTGCTGTTCAGCCCGTAGCCGGCCGTCCGCGGCTGGAAGCCGGTGGCCTGCAGGACCTTCTCCGCCTCCAGGACCTGCTCCGAGTCACCGGACCTGACCGTGACTCGGACGTTGTCCGCCGTCTCCTCGATGGACTGCACGGCGGTGGAGGTCAGGACCCGGATGCCCTGCCGCTTGAAGCGCCTGGTCAGCTCGGCCGAGACCTCCTCATCCTCCAGCGGGGCGATCCGGTCCAGGAACTCCACCAGCGTGACCTCGACGCCGTACGACCGCAGCAGATAGGCGAATTCGACGCCGATGGCCCCGGCACCCGCGATGACCATGCTCGACGGGAGGCTGTCGGAGAGGATCTGCTCCTCGTAGGTGACAACGCGCCTGCCCAGCGACGTTCCGGGCAGCAGCTTCACGGTCGAGCCGGTGGCGATGATGCAGGAGCGGAAGGAGAGCCTCGTCTCGCCGTCCTTCATGCGTACCTGCAGGGTGTGGGGGTCGAGGAAGGTGCCCTGCCCCTCGAACTGCTCGATCTGGTTCTTGCGCATGAGGTAGCCGACGCCCTTGACGCGCCCGTCGGCCACCACCCGGCTGCGCTCGTAGGCGGCGCGGTAGTCCAGGCCCACCTCTCCGCTGATCTTCACGCCGAACTTCTCCGCGTCGTGCAGGATCAGCTGGGCGACCTCGGCGTTGCGCAGCAGCGCCTTCGCCGGGATGCAGCCGATGTTCAGACAGACGCCGCCCCAGAAGCGGCCCTCCACGATGGCCGTGCGCAGGCCCAGCTGGGCGGCGCGGATCGCGGCCACATAACCGCCCGGCCCGGCTCCCAGGACGACGACGTCGAAGTCGGTCTGCATGGCTCCACCTCACCGTTGTGTCGAGTCGATCTGCTGACTCCACCGTCGCACGATCAGGTCGCGCGATCAGGCGGTCGGGTAGATGAGATCGAGCGGGCCGGACAACGCGGCGCGTACCCGGCGGGCCGTCTCGTCGACGAGGACCTCGGACTCGTCGCGGGCGATCGCGTCCATCGTCTGCGCGGCCACCTCGGCCGCATCCGTCTTCGGCTCGTCGACCCCCACGGTGGCGTCGGTGTCCACCCAGCCGACATGCACGCCGACGACCAGCGTCCCCTGCTCCCGCAGGGCGACCCGCAACGCGTTCGTCACCGACCACTGCGCCGCCTTCGACGCGGCATAGCTGGGGAACCGCTTGGTCGAACGCCACGACGCCACGGAGAGCATGTTCACCAGAGCACCCCCGCCGTTGGCGGCGAGCACCGGCGCGAAGGCCCGCGAGACAGCCCAGGTGCCCAGATAGTTCACCTCCAGCTCCTGCCGCGCGCCGTCCAGGGAGCCCTCCAGCAGGCCCGGCCCGGCCTGGATGCCCGCGTTGTTGATCACGATGGTCACGTCGGACGCCGTCCGCGCGGCGGCCGCGATCTGCTCGGCGTCGGTGACGTCGAGGCGGAGCGGTTCGGGACCCGGCTCGGTGAAGTCCTCCGGCCGCCGTACGCCCGCGTACACCTTGGCCGCGCCCCGGGCCAGCAGGGCGCGGCAGAACGCCAGCCCGATCCCCCGGTTCGCTCCGGTCACCAGCGCGACCGGTCCCTCGACCTTCATGGTCGGACACCTCGATTCACGGTTCACGGCCACCCGGCGGACGGCCCGGCCCCCCCGCTTCATGCTGCGGCCTGCGCGGGCCGCTCACATCCCGTGGGGTTCGTGGTGCGGGCGGGCCGATGACTACGAGCCGGGACCGCGTCCGGTCGCACAGCCCCGCAAAACGCAACAGTCAGCTGGGTTTCATCATGAGACTCGCTATCGTGGAGCCATGAAACGGACGTCGTTCGCCAAGTGGCCGTGCTCCATCGCACGGACCGTCGATCTGCTGGGTGACCACTGGACGCCGCTGGTGGTGCGGGAGGCGTTCTACGGGATCCGTCGCTTCGACGAGTTCCAGCAGGAACTGGGCATCGCCCGCAACACGTTGACCGACCGGCTGCGCCACCTGGTGGACGAGCGGATCCTGGAGAAGCGGCTGTACGAGGCCGAGCCGCCGCGCTACGACTACGTCCTCACGGAGAAGGGGCGGGACCTGTTCGCGGTGCTCGCGGCGATGTCCGCGTGGGGCGACCGCTGGCTGGCCGGGGAGCGGGGCGTGCCCGTGGTCTTCCACCACGAGGCCTGCGACCACGACACCACCGCCGAGGTCGTCTGTTCCCAGTGCCGTACGCCGCTCAGGTCCGAGGAGACCTCGATGCGGATGGGGCCCGGATATCCCGAGCGGCTCAGGCAGCGGCCGGACATCCGCCGGCGGTTCGGCACCGACTGAGCACCGCGTGACCGCGCACCCGCGCTCCCTCTTGACAGGGAGAGTCTCATCTAGCAACCCTGGAGGTCAGACACCTGGACGGCAAGGAGGCCGACGGTCTTGGAGTGGACGGGCGCGCGCTACGCGGACAAACCCACGATCGAGGTGCGGACCTGGATCGACGCCTCACCGGCCACGGTGTGGGCCCTGGTCAGTGACATCGAGCTGATGCCGGAGATGAGCGAGGAGCTCCGGTCCGTCGCCTGGCTGGACGGGGCCGCCGCTCCTGCGGTCGGGGCCAGGTTCGTCGGCCGCAGTGAGCACGAGGCGTTCGGGAAGTGGGAGACCACCTCGCATGTGATCGAGTGCGAGCCGGAGTCGGTGTTCGCCTGGGCGGTAGAGGATCCCGCCGACCCGTCCGCGGTCTGGCGGTTCCGGCTCGCCCCGAAGGACGGCGGGACCGAACTGTCGCAGTGGATGCAGCTGGGGCCAGGGCGTTCCGGGCTGTCGGTCGCCATCGACCGGATGCCGGACAAGGAGCAGAAGATCGTGTTCGTACGGCTGCGGGAGTTCGAGCGTGGCATCACCGCCACCCTCGCGCAGATCAAGAAGCGGGCGGAGGCGTGATGCGGACGGCCACCACGATCGAGGCCTCGGGCGGCGAACACTGGTCCCAGCAGGGCGACTTCGTGGTCGAGGCCGAGAAGCTGGGCCTGGACGTCTGCTGGGTCGCCGAGGCCTGGGGCTCCGACGCGCCCTCCGCGCTCGGCTACTACGCGGCGCTCACCGACCGGATGCTGCTCGGCTCCGGCGTCATACAGCTCGGCACCCGGACCCCGACGGCCGTGGCCCAGACGGCCATCACCCTCTCCAACCTGTCCGGCGGGCGTTTCCTGCTCGGCCTCGGTGCCTCCGGCCCGCAGGTGATCGAAGGGCTGCACGGCGTCTCCTTCGCCCGGCCGCTGCGGCGCATGCGCGAGACGGTGGAGATCGTACGGCGAGTGGTCGGCGGCGGTCGGCTCTCCTACTCCGGCGCGGAGTTCACACTGCCGCTGCCGGGCGGTGAGGCCGTCCCGATGCGGCTGTCGATGCGCGCAGAGCACGACATTCCCGTCTACCTCGCCGCGCTCTCCCCGGCCATGCTGCGGCTGACCGGCGAGGCCGCCGACGGCTGGCTGGGCACCAGCTTCGTGCCCGAGGGCGCCGCCGACGCCTACTTCGCCCACCTCGACGAGGGCCTGGCCCGCAGCGGTCGTACCCGCGCGGACCTGGACGTCTGCCAGGGGGCCGAGGTCGCCTTCGCGGCCGACGAGGAGGCGCTGGGCGCGATGGTCGCCGGGCGCAGGAAGGAACTGGCCTTCAGCCTCGGCGGGATGGGCTCGGCGTCCACCAACTTCTACAACAGCGCCTACAGCCGCCAGGGCTGGGCCGAGGTCGCCGCCGAGGTGCGCGAACGCTGGCAGGCCGGCGACCGGGACGGCGCGGCCGGTCTGGTGACCGACGAGATGGTGCTCGGTACGACGCTGATCGGCACGGAGGCCATGGTGCGCGAGCGCCTCGCGGTCTGGCGGGACGCCGGCGTCGACACCGTCCGCCTCTACCCGGCCGGCGAGACCCTGGAGGACCGGCTCACCACGCTGGGGCGGGCGATCGAGCTGGTCCACGAGGTCGACCGGACCGGCTGAACCCGGGTGACCGCGTGTCGGGTCACTTGAGGGCGTCGCTTCGCACCGGCTCCTCGCGCTGCTGTGCGTGCCGCTCGTTCCAGAGGTCGGCAAGCTCGCCCAGTGCGCTGGTGACGCGGCCCAGTTCCCAGAGCAGGTAGCCGGCGGCCGCGGCGAACGGGATCCACCCGCCCCAGTGGAAGACCAGAACCGGCATGTACACCAGGCCGACCAGGACGAGGAACTTGACCAGGATCTCGGCCGCGTACGCCTGTTTGCGTGCGACGACGGCGTGCTCTCCGCGGCCGTGGATCCACTGGAGGCGCGATCTCATGACTGCTCCCTCGGGCTCTGGGCGCACACGCTGCTGGAACAGGCCGCCACCGACTGACTGTTCACAGTTTCGGGGCGCGTGGAGCCCGGAGCCAGGTTCACCTGAGGACTTCCGCATATCTCCATATGATCATCGCGAACGGTGGACCGGATTCCGGACTACGTCGAGGTGAGCCGGTCGCGACGGGCGGCGAGTTCCCGGCGAGAGTGGACGTCGAGTTTCCGGAACACCTTGCGCAGGTGGTAGTCGACCGTGTGCACGCTGAGGAAGAGCTGGGCGGCGATCTCCCCGTTGGTGGCGCCGCCCGCGGCGAGCCGGGCGACCCGGGCCTCCTGCGGGGTGAGTTCGCCGCCGCCGCTCGGCACGTGCGCACCGGCCGGGAGGGAATCGCCGGCCGCGGAGAGTTCCTGTGCCGTCCTGGCGGCGAAGCCCTGGGCGCCCATGGCGTCGAAGAGCTCGTGGGCGGTGCGCAGTTCGTGCCGGGCGTCCCTGGTCCGGCGCTCCCGGCGCAGCCATTCGCCGTAGAGCTGGTGGCTGCGGGCCCGACGCAGCGGGCCGCGGACGTCCTGGTGGTGCCGGATGGCCTGGACGTACAGTTTCTCGGCCGCCGACGGCTCGGCGGTGGTCAGGGCCCGCGCGCGGGCGAGGTCGCCGAGCAGGCCCGGGACAGGGGTGCGCTCGGCGAGCCGGGTCAGGAGTTCCAGCAGGCCCAGCGCCTCGTCCTGCCGGCCGCTGCGGGTCGCCGCCTCGACCATGTCGACGAGGGCGAACTTCGCCTGGCAGAGTTCCCCGATCTGGCCCGCCAGGCTCAGGTACGCCTCCTCGTACCGGCTCTGGCTCAGTTCGACCACGCACCGGGCGTAGTCGAGGAAGACCAGCTGGTACCCCTGTCCGGTGCGGGCGGCGTGCTCGCGTACCGCCTCGGCCAGCGCGCCGGCCTCCTCGAACCGGCCGCGCCAGGCGGCGATGAGCAGGGCGCCGAGATACAGCTCGGAGCCGCGGGCCTCCTCCAGCGCCGCCCGCTGGTCGAAGAGGCGCTCGGACTCGTCGAGGCGGCCGGCGATCAGCTCCGAGAGGGCGGTGTGGCTGAGGGCCAGGGCCATGGGTATGGCGGCGCCCTGCCGGCCGGCTTCGGCGTGCAGCCGCCAGGCGAGCTCGTGCAGGGTGACGTCGTCGCCGAGGACGGTGGCGTGCGAGCAGGCCGCGGCCAGCAGCTGGAACAGCTCCGGCGCGGTCGACTCCTCCTGCCGCACCGCCGCCACGGCCTGCCGGAGCCTCGGACCCGCACCGGCCAGGCCTTCGAGGTGTACGGCGGTGTCGGCCTCCAGCACCACGTCGCCCGTGGTGGCCCGCATCCCGGCGGGCAGTGGCAGCGAGCGGACCGTCTCGGCGACGCTGCGGCGCGTCGCCCCCGGTGGTGCCAGCGAGCCGCTGATCTGCGCCTGGACGAGCGCCTCCACGAGGATGTCGCGGGCGAGCCTGATGTCGACGGGGCCCAGCTCCCGGGCCGCGGTCAGCAGGGCGTACGTCGCGGCCGCCGGTGCGCCCGTGAGCCGGTGGATCCGTGCCTGGACGCGCTGGACCAGGCCGTTGTAGCGCCGGTCGTCGCGGTAGGCGGCCGCTTCGTCGAGCAGCGCCTGTGCCCGGGCCGGGGAGCCGGCCACGGCACTCGCCTCGGCCGCCGCCAGCAGGCGCCGGGCCCGGGCGGGCGGGTCCGGGGTCAGGGCCGCGGAGCGGGCCAGCAGCGACGAGCTGCCGGTCCAGTCACCGCGGTCGCGGGTGCGTACGGCGGCGCGGTCGAGTTCCGCCGCGACGACGTCGTCGGGATCGGTGGCGGCCGCCGCGAGGTGCCAGGCGCGCAGGTCGACCTCGCCGAGATCCGCCGCGACCTCGGCGAGGACGGCGTGCACCCGGGCGCGCTGGGCGAGGGGGGCGCCGTAGTAGACGGCCGAACGGATCAGCGGGTGACGGAATCTGACGGTCTCACGGATGGAGAGGAGGCTGCGCTCCTCGGCCGCCGCGGCGGCGCCGGCGTCGCAGCCGAGCGCGGGGCCGGCCCGCCACAGCACGTTCGGATCGCTGGTGGGATCGGCGGCCGAGGTGAGCAGGAGGGTGCGGGTCTGCGGCGGCAGCGCCAGCGCCTCGCGCAGGTAGACGCGTTCCAGGGCGCTGCCGAGCGGCATCGGTTCGGGCAGCGACGCCTCGCCGCTGAGCTGGTCGGCGCTCAGTTCCCGGGCCGCTTCGACGAGGGCGAGGGGGTTGCCGCCGGTCGAGGTGATGACCCGGTCACGGACGCCGGGGTCGAGGGCGCCGGGGACCACCGATTCCAGCAGCCGCCCGGCCGCGTCCGTGTCCAGGCCGGTCACGGCCAGTTCGGGGAGTCCGGCCAGGTGGTCGACCCGGTCGGGGCGGGTGCGGGCGGCGAAGACCATGGTGATCGCGTCGGCGTGCAGCCGCCGGGCCACGAAGGCGAGCACCGCGGCTGACTCCTCGTCCAGCCAGTGGGCGTCGTCCACCAGGCACAGCAGGGGCCGGTCGTCGGCGCGGGCGTCCACCAGCCCCAGCGACGCGAGGGCGACCAGGAACCGGTCGGGCGGGCTGGTCCGCTCCTCGAGTCCGAAGACCTGGCCGAGGGCGGCACGTTGCGGGTCGGGCAGCTTGGGCAGCTGGGACAGATGCGGCCTGAGCAGCTGGTGCAGGGCGGCGAAGCCCAGTTCGGCCTCGGACTCCACGGCGTCGAAGCGCGTGATCTCGAAGTCGGCGGCCGCGTCTGCCTCGAGGTGGTCGAGCAGGGTGCTCTTGCCGCTTCCCGGCCCGCCCCTCAGGACCAGGACGCCGCTCATCCCGCGCCGGGCGTCGTCGAGCGCCGCCGTCAGCCGGCCGCGTTCCTCGTCCCGCCCGAACAGCTCGTCCAATGGTCAACCCCGGGATGCTCGTAAGGGGCGGCTTCCGCTGCTCTCTGCCACGGATGGGTCCAGTCACCGGATCCGTGTGGCCCATACTGGCCAGCGCCTGGGCCCTTTGTCCAGTTGCCGCCACAGCCCGTAGCGCCGGGGCTACCGTACGGCGCGGGCCACGTGATGCCGCCTCCGCCGTCCGGTGTCAGGCTGGAAGGCGATGCCGCCGCCCGGCCTCGCCGCCGACGCACCCGCGGTGCCCCGCTCAGCAGGTGGTGACCTGCGCAGACGAGCGGCCGGCCGAACCCCACCGCCGCGGCATCGGCACTTTCTGGAGGTTCGTCATGAAGGATCTGCCCCCGCCGCCCACCCCCTACCTGGAGCCCGCAGCCCGCGAACTCGCCGACGCCACCGCATCCCACCCGCGGATCTACGAGGTACCGCCCCCGCAGGGGCGTGACATCCTCGCCGGTCTGCAGACGGGCAAGGGGGTGGCCAAACCACCCATCGACGAGAGCTGGATCGACGTCGACGCCGGCGAGTGGGGCACCGTACGCGCCCATGTCGTCAAGCCCGAGGGCATCAACGGGCCGCTGCCGGTGATCTTCTACATCCATGGCGCCGGGTGGGTCTTCGGTGACGAGAACACCCACGACCGTCTCGTCCGGGAGCTGGCCGCCGGGGCGCGGGCAGCGGTCGTGTTCCCCGTGTACGACCGGGCGCCCGAGGCCAAGTACCCGACCCAGATCGAGCAGAACTACGCCGTCGCCCGGTGGGTCGTGACGCACGGCACCGAGTACGGCCTCGACCCGTCCCGGATGGTCGTCTGCGGTGACTCGGTGGGCGGCAACATGTCGGCGGTCCTCGCCCAGATGGCCAAGGACCGCGGCGACATCGATCTCGCCGCGCAGATCCTGCTCTACCCGGTCACGAACGCCGACTTCGACACGCCCTCCTACCGGCAGTTCGCCGACGGCTACTACCTCACCCGGGACGGCATGATCTGGTTCTGGGACCAGTACACGACCGACGAAGCCCAACGCCACGAGCGCTACGCGGCCCCGCTCCAGGCTTCCGTCGAGGACCTCAGGGGGCTGCCGCCGGCCCTGGTGATCACCGACGAGGCCGATGTGCTGCGCGACGAGGGCGAGGCCTATGCGTCGCATCTGCGGGAGGCAGACGTCCCGGTCACCGCCGTGCGTGTCCAGGGGATGGTGCACGACTTCATGATGCTCGACAGCCTGCGCGACACGAACGCCACGAACGTCGCACGGCACCTTGCCGTCGACTCCATCAGGGAGGCTCTGCACACCGGTTGAGGCTCCGCTGCCGACGAAGCCATCGAAGGGCCTGCTCCGGGTAACGGCGGAACGGGAGCAGGCCCTTCGATGGCGTGGCTCAGTGGTGGTGCGGTGACGTCAGGTAGTGCCGGCGGAGCAGTTCCCTGCCGTAGTCGTTGCCGTTGGGGGTGCGGATGACGGAGTGGATGTGCAGCTGGGTGGGGCCGTCACCGCGCGTCTTGCCGTAGGCGCCGCCCAGCGGCCCCGCCGCCTGGCAGTCGACCTCGATCCAGACGACCGGGCTGTGGACGCGCATGTAGAAGGGGTCGTCGTCGCCGGTGCCGCCCATCCAGGCCGCGTAGGTGTCCGCGAGGTGGCCGCGGATCTCGGCCATGCGCACCTTGGCCACGTCGGCCTTGGCCCGGTTCACGAACGCCTCGGCGACCGCGAGGAGCTTGTGTTGCTGGGCCGGGGTGAGTTCGGTGGCACGGATGCCGGCGTAGGCGACGACCGCGTTGTCGGCGAAGGCACCGGCCTTCATGTCCTCGTTCGCCTTCGTGGCCTTGATGATCGCGGTGGCCTGCTGGGCCTCGGTGAGCGACTGGATGAACGCCAGGCTCGCCTCGACCTCCTCCTGGCAGACCGAGACGGTCTCGCCGTCGATCTCCATCTTCGTCGGCTCCGAGCCCCAGAAGCAGGGGCTCATCACGACCTGGTCGCCGAGCACGAAGTAGTTGACGACCAGGTGGTGGCCGTCGAACTGGAAACCCCAGGGGGCGGTGGCCGAGGGCGTGCCCATCACGGTCCAGTAGAAGAGTTCGTCGTTGAAGACGTCGGCCTTGCCGAGCAGGACGCCGGCCGCGTTGTTGAGACGGCGGATCCTCTCGGTGGTCTCCAGGCCGTCGGCGCTCAGCGCCGCCGTCATCAGGGCGGTGCCCAGCGCGTTCTGGTCGTCCGTCAGGTCGGCCAGCGACACGCCCTGCCGCTTGAACTCCCCTGGGTCGAGATTGCTCCAGGTCCGCCACTCGGTGGAGCGCAGCGAGAACTGCGTCTTCGCCTTCTGGGCGTCGGTGAGCCCGGCCAGGAACGCCTGGGCGGCCGCGACGACGGGTGCGGTGTCGACCCCCTTGGAGTGGAGCGTGAAGAGGTCGTCGATCTGTCCGCCGTCGGTGGTCAGGCCGTAGAAGTCCTCGGTGATGGTCTGCGTGCCGAGGATGCCGCCGCCTCCGCCCCCGCCTCCGCCGGTGGGGCTCGCGCTGGGGGACGGGCCGGCGCTGTCGTCGGCCGCGGCCGAGGGACTGGCGGTGGAGCCGTCGTCGGCGAACGCCACCGCGCCGGCTCCGCCCATGGCGGTGAACGCGGCGGCACCGCCGGCCAGGAAGACCCTGCGCATGAAGGTACGGCGGTCCGCTTCCGCCGACCGGACCTCCGCCGCGTGCCCTTCTTGTGCCGTGCTTTCACCCATGCCGGTTTCGGACACTAGGTTGCACCTCTCATTTCTCGAGTCTCCGGGTTTTCTGGTCAGCGGCTGCGCGATGACTATCACCGAGAAGAATGAGAAATCCATGAAAGCGCTCTCGCATCGATTTCCGCGGGATCGAAAGTCGGCCACCAGCGAAATTTAGCCACGGTCGGGCTGGGCTGATTTCACTGAGGGAAGGCCTTGTCGCCACTTTGCTAAATCCGCTCGGACGAATCCGATATGACGCACGATACGGTACTGCTCGCAGCCGCCTCCGGCCGGCTTCCCGCCCTTTCTCTGAATTACCACAGAGTTTTTCGGACAGCGCGCGCTCCGGATCATAGGATCCCTATTTCCGTGATCGCCGCCGATGGGCCCCATGGCTGCGGAAGGCCGGCTCGCCGGTGACGTCGGTGCCGGTGCGACCGTTCGTCGGTCGTCCACAGGTGGGTGACTGCCGGCTCGGCGTTTCCCCGGCCGGCCCCTGACTGCGTAGGCGTGGATCTACGTGGTTTTCGCCGACGCGGACGGCCGCCCCGCCACGGGACTGTCAGCCGACCAGCACGCGAGCGCATCACCGTTCTTGGAGAAACCATGACCATCAATCGTCGCAGCGTCACCACCGTCGCGGCTCTTGCCGCGTTCGGCATCGCCGGAGCGGTCGGGCCGGCCGCGTCGAGTTCGGCTCAGCCGGCCTCCGCGGCGACCATGACGGCGGTCGACCTGTCGAGCCACCACCGGCTTCCGGCCGTTGCCGTCAACTGGGCGACCGCGTGGAACGGCAACGACCCGCGGTGCTTCGCCGCCCTGTTCGTCAAGGACGGCTCCCGGTACACCGACCACGCCTTCGGGAGGACCTACACCGGCCGGGACGGGATGGCGGAGTGGTTCAGCAACACCAAGTACTTCGTCCAGAACGCCAAGATCGAGGTCACCGACGCGTTCGCCGGGCGCGACCAGGTGTCGATCAGCTGGACGTTCAGCGGACAGCTGCTCAACGCACCCAAGCCGTTCTCCGTACCGGTCGCCACCGTCCTTCAGCTGCGCGGAAACAAGATCCTTACCAACGACGACTACTACAACATGCAGGACGTCCTGCTTCAGTCCGGTCTTCCGGCCGACACCGTCTTCGGCTGACAGGCCGGGCACCACGGACGCGCACTCGCATTCGGCGTGAGCCACTCCCCCACCCCCGGCCGGAACGGCTCACGCCGACCCGCGGTGTGCGAACGGCGTGCGTCGAGCACGCGCACAACGCACGCTCTACAGCCCAGCCTGTCCTGTTCGGCCGCGCCCGGCAGTCGGGAGCACGTCGGCAAGGGCTGCAAAAACCACGCAGAGCGCGGCTGCACAAGCGCGGCAGTCACCGCGCGCCCCGCCCGCCGTCGGCTCCTTCCATCGGCCGAGACCGTTGCCCCCCTGCACCCCCGTTAGAGTGACAGCGTTCGTCACCGCCCGGGGAGGGGAGCCGACGCCATGGTCTTCGTCGCCCGGAAGAACGAGCTGCGCGCGCTCGACGACCTGGTCCGCGCGACGGCGGACGGGCGCGGTGGGGCGCTGGTGGTGGCCGGCGAAGCGGGGATGGGCAAGTCCGCGCTCGTCGACGCCGCGGTCGGCGGCCTCGACGGATGGCTGGTGCTGCGCGCCGCCGGTACCGAGTTCGAGCGGGACCTTCCGTACGCCGCGCTGCACCAGCTCTGCACGTCGGTGATCGGGCATCGCGACGGCCTGCCCGCGGTGCAGCGGCTGGCGCTGGAGTCGGTGTTCGGCCTCGGCGGCGGGACGACCCCGGATCCGCTGACGATCGGCCTGGCCGTGCTGGGGTTGCTGCACGAGCTCGCCAGGGACCGGCCCGTGTGCTGCGTGGTGGACGACGTCCAGTGGGTCGACGCGGGGACCCGGCAGGTGCTGGGCTTCGTCGCGCGGCGGGTCGCCGCCGAGCGGATCGCGGTGCTGCTCGCCGAGCGGAGTCCGTCCGTCGACCGGGACCGGTCGGTCGAGCGGAGCCCGTCCGCCGAGCCCGGGTTCACGGATCTGCCGCGCCTGCCGTTGCCGGGCCTCGGCGACGCGGAAGCCAGGACGCTGCTGCGTTCGGCCGCCCGCACGGACCTGGACGGCGAGGTGCTCGAACGGATCCTCGCCGAGGCCGGCGGGAACCCCCTGGCCCTGCTGGAACTCGGCCACCGGACCGGGCCGTTGGGCCTGCCCGCCGGGAGCGACGACGGGCCGCGGGCCAACGTGGTGGACGCGCTGGAGGCCCGGTTCGCCCGACAGGTGCGCGCACTGCCCTCCGCGGCCCGCTCGCTGGTGGTGCTCGCCGCCGCGGAACCGGTCGGTGACCTCGGCCTGGTGGGCCGCGCCGCGCGTCTGCTCGCCCTGGACCCGGCCGAGCTGACCGCCGCGGAGGACGAGGGACTGGTCAGCCTCGGGCCCCGGCTGCGCTTCCGCCACCCGCTGGTGCGCTCGGGCGCCTACCGCTCGGCCACCCCCGGTACACGCCGGCGGGTCCATGCCGCACTCGCCGAGGCCACCGTCGCGGAGACCGGCCCCGACCGCCGCGCCTGGCACCGGGCACACTCGGTGGTCGACACCGACGAGGCGGTCGCCGCGGAGCTGGTCGGCTCCGCCGGGCGGGCGCAACGGCGCAGCGGTCTGGCCGCGGCCGCGGCGTTCCTCGAACGCGCGGCGCAGCTCACACCCGATCCCGTCCGCCAGGGTGAGCGGATGCTCGCCGCGGCCCGGGCGAGGCTGGATTCCGGCGCGCCCGCCCGGGCCCGTGAACTGCTCGCACAGGCCGAGCGCCGTCCGCTGGCACCGGCGGACCGCGCCGACGCCCGGCTGCAGCGGGCCCTGATCGAATTCCACGTGGCCCGCAGCCCGGAAGCGACCGTCGCGCTCGTCGACGCCGCGGTGGGCCTCCCGCCCGACCGGGCCAGAGAGACCTACCTGGAGGCCTTCTCCTCGTCGATGTTCGTCGACCGGCTGCCGGGACGACTGCGGCAGCTCGGCACGCGCATCCGCGAGCAGGCACCGCGGCGGCAGGACGAGTCCCGCCCGGTCGACCTGCTGCTGGACGCGCTGCTCGACCAGGTCCTGGCACCGGTCGAGGAAGCGGTGCCCACGATGCGGCGGGCGGTGGCCGCGTTCCGCACCGCCGCCAGCCCGTGGTGGATGGAGCTCGCCTGTCTGATGGCCCTCGATCTGGGCGACGACGACTCCGCCGAGGTGCTCTCCGCCCGGCAGGTGGAGCTGGCCCGGGAACAGGGCGCCTTCGCCGTGCTGCCCCAGGCCCTGCGTGTCCACGCGATCGCCCGGACGGTCTTCGGCCGCTACGAGGAGGCGGCCGCGAGCCTTGCGGAAGCCCGTGCGATCGACGAGGCGGCGGGCACCGTCAGCCTCTCCTTCGCCGAACTGATCCTGGCCGGCTGGCGCGGTGACGCCGATCGGGTCGGCGAGCTGCGGGCCACGATGCGCCGGCGCATCGGCCGCGACGAGGCGGTCGGCGAACTGTACGCGACGGCGGTGCTGTGCAACGGGCTCGCCGACTACTCCGCCGCCCTCGAAACCGGACTCGCCTCCCGGACCCAGGAGGAGGAGGGTTCCTATGTGGTGTGGGGCCTCGACCCGGAATTCGTCGAGGCGGCCGTCCGCGCCGGACGGCCAAAGGAGTGCGCCGCGGTCATGGCCCGTCTCGAAGCCCTGGCGCGCACCGGCCGGACCGCCTGGGCCGAGGCAAGGTACCGGCTCGCGCAGGCGCTGCTCGATCCCGGCGCGGAGGCCACCGACGCCCGCTACCGGGAAGCGGTCGACCTCTTCGCAAGGACCGGGGTGCGAGCGCACTACGGCCGTACCCGCCTGCTGTACGGCGAGTGGCTGCGCCGGGCCGGCCGCCGCGCCGACGCCCGCGTCGAACTGCGGGCGGCGCACGAGACGCTGACCGCGGTCGGCGCGACCGCGTTCGCCGAGCGGGCGGCCCGTGAACTGGTCGCCACCGGGCAACGCCCGCGCCGGGACGGGGCGAACCCGCTCGACCTGCTCACCGCCCAGGAGCGGCTGATCGTGGGGAAGGTCGCCGGCGGCGCCACGTCCAAGGAGGTCGCCGCCGCGCTGTTCCTCAGCCCGCGCACGATCGACACGCACCTGCGCAACAGCTACCGCAAGCTCGGCATCTCCTCCCGCCGCCAGCTGCGCGAACTCCCTCTCTGAGCGTCGCGTAGGCGGCTGATCTACGTAGTTCTCACCGACGCGGCCGCGGCCGGCGGCACGGGAAGCTCGCTGCATCCACCCGGTCGAGCAGGAGCTTGTGATGACCTTTCCCGTTTCCCGTAGCGGCAGGCGGCGGATCGCCTGGGCCGCGCTCGCGGTCTCCGCCGCCGGCATCGCCGTGTTCTCGGGCGCCACCTACCTCACCGGCGACGCGTCGGCGAGCCGGATCCCGCTCAACCCGGATGTCGCGGTGCACTACCTGACGATCGTGGTGCACGCCCTGCCCGCGAGCCTGCTGTTGCTGATCGGGCCGTTCCAGTTCGTGAACAGGCTGCTGGCCGGCCGCCCGGCCCTGCACCGGACGCTCGGCTATGTGTACATGGGCAGCGTGGTGGTCGCCGCGCTCGCGGCCTTCGTGGCCGCCACGTTCTCCGTCTCCGGCATTTCCGTGCAGGTCGCGTTCTACCTGTTGTCCACCGCCTGGCTGTACACCCTCTTCCAGGGTTTCCGCGCCATCCGGCAGGGCCAGATCCAGCTCCACCGGATCTGGCTGATCCGCAACTACGCGCTGAGCTTCGCCGCGGTCGTGCTCCGCGCCTTCCTCGGTCTCGGCCTGGTCCTGCAGGGCCCGTTCCCCTCGCTGACCTTCCACGACATCTACACCACGAGCGTCTGGGCGTCGATCCTCGTGTGCGCGGTCGTCGCCGAGTACTTCATCATCCACAGGACACTCGCACCGCTGGTGCGCAAGCGGTCGAACAAGCCGCGCATCCCCATGTACGACTCCTGATCACCTGGGTCTTGGCACAAAGCGGGGTGACCGCCAACACCGATTGCCGTTCCCGGCGTTAAAGGTCTCGCAGGGAGCCTGTCGCAGAACTCTCGCGGAATTGTCCGTGATCGGTAACGGATGGATCCGGTGCCCGCCGTCTTCCGTCCTGACGGGTGCACGAGGTCGACGAAACGACAGGGAACGGGGCGGACATGGCGCGGCACGGCGGACGGGGATGGTACGGCCAGGTGGTCGCGGCGGCGCTCGGGGTCACGGCCGTGACCGTGGCCGCCTCGCTGTGGACCGCGCAGGCCGGTCCCGTCGACGAGCGCGTGGAAGCCGGGACTTCGGTGCACCACAGCGCTCCGAAGGCGGCCCCGGTGCCGATGGGGATCGCACACGCCTCGGATCGGGGCGCCAGGGGCGTGAACATCACCATCGACGACGGGCCGGATCCGGTCTGGACCCCCGAGGTGCTCCAGGTGCTCAAGGAGTACGGCGTGAAGGCCACCTTCTGCATGATCGGACCGCAGGCGAAGGCGCACCCGGACCTGGTCAGGGCGGTGGTGGCGGCCGGGCACCGGCTGTGCGACCACACGGTCTCCCACGACGTGACCATGGACACCAAGTCCGAGGCCTACCAGTCCCAGCAGATCCTCGACGCCGAGCGCATGATCACCGAGGCGTCCGGGGGCGTACGGCCGCTCTACTACCGCGCCCCGGGCGGCGCGTTCACCCCGTACAGCCGCAAGCTCGCCGCCTCCCACGGCATGCGCCCGCTGGGCTGGAACGTCGACTCGAAGGACTTCGAACGCCCGGGCACGACCGCCATCGTCACCACCGTCAAGGAGGAGATGCCCAACGGGCCGACCATCCTCTTCCACGACGCCGGCGGCGACCGCTCCGAGACGGTTGCCGCTCTGCGCGAGGTGCTGCCGTGGCTGAAGGAACAGGGGTATTCGTTCGGCTTCCCGGTGCGCTGAGCGGTCCTGCCAGGTCGTCCGGGTGTCGTGCGGCCCCGGTAAATGTTGCGGGCGGGGCGGTGGTGGCCGCATATGGGTGGTGTGGGCGGTACGGCGGTGGGGCCGGCTGCTCCGGGGCCGGCGGGAGGTGGACATGTCGGGGCGGGCGCCACGCTGGGTGACGTGGTTGCGCGGCAAGGACCCGGATCTCGCGGCGACCCGGCGGGCCGGGCGTACGGCGCTGGTGATGCCCGCCCTGTTCGCGCTGTGCACCGAGGTGCTGCACTCGCCGACGATGGCGAGCTATGCCGCGTTCGGCTCGTTCTCGATGCTGCTGCTGGTGGACTACTCCGGGCCGATGGTGGAGCGGCTGCGGGCACAGGCGGCGCTCGCGGTGGCGTGGCTGGTGCTGATCTGCGCCGGGACGCTGGCGGGGCGGGAGATCTGGCTCGCCGTGGCGGCCACGGTCGTGATCGGTTTCGTGGTCCTCTTCGCCGGCGTGGTGAGCTCGGTCCTGGCCGGCAGCTCGACGGCGCTCCTGCTGGCCTTCGTGCTGCCGGTCAGCGCCCCGGTACCGCTGTCGCAGCTGCCCGAGCGCCTCGCCGGTGCGGGCCTCGCGGCGGCGGTGGCGCTGCCGGCCGTCGCCCTGTTGTGGCCGCGTCCCGTCGCCGACCCGCTCAGCGCCCCGGCGGCCGCCGTGTGCCGTGCCGCCGCCGGGTACCTGCGGATCCGCGCGGCCCTGCCGGGACCGGACGGGCCGGGGGCCGATGCCGAGCACTGCCGGGTGGGGGCGGAGCAGACCGCGCGGACCGGCGCGGACCTGCGCGGGGTCTTCGACGCCACGACGTACCGCCCCACCGGCCTGTCCGCGACCTCACGTGCCCTGGTCCGGCTGGTGGACGAGCTGACCTGGCTGTGCGCGGTCCTCGTCGACCGGTCCGACTACACCGACGAGCCTCCGACCTGCGATCCGGCCGCGTACACCGTGCGCCGCGCCGCCGCCCACGTCCTGGAGGCGGCCTGCGACCTGCTCACGGACCTCAACGGGGACACCGGTGCGCTGCGGGCCCGCGAGAAGGAGCTGCGGGCGGTCCTGGCCGGGATGGAGCACAGCTCCACCGTCCGGGTGCCCGCCGAGCATCCCGGCGGGAACAGTCCGGCGGAGGTCTTCGGGTTCATCGCCACGCTGGACGTGTCCTTCCGCGCCCAGGAGCTCGGCTTCGCCGTGCTGCAGATCGCCGACAACGTCGACATGGCGGCCACCGCCTGGCAGCGCAGCTGGCCCGAGCGGCTCCTCGGCCGTGAGCCGGGCGCACTGGCCGCGCCCCTCGCCTCCGCCCGGGAACGGGCCGTCGCCCATCTCAGGCCCGACTCGGTGTGGCTGCACAACAGCCTGCGCGGCGCCGCCGGCCTCGGCATCGCCGTGTTCCTGGCCGGGGTGACCGGCGTGGGGCACTCCTTCTGGGTACTCCTGGGCACCCTGTCCGTGCTGCGGTCCAACGCGCTCAGCACCGGGCAGAACGCCGCCCGCGCCGTCCTCGGCACGGTGGCCGGGTCCGTGATCGGCGCCGGGCTGCTGCATCTGATCGGCCACCACGGCACCGGGCTGTGGTTCGTGCTCCCCGTGGCCGTCCTGTTCGCCGGGATCGCGCCCGCCGCCGTCTCCTTCGCCGCCGGGCAGGCCGCGTTCACCGTCACGCTCGTGGTGCTCTTCAACATCGGCCACGACCCCAACTGGCACATCGTCCTGCTGCGCATCCAGGACATCGCGCTGGGGTGCGCGGTCAGCGTCCTCGTGGCCGTGTTCTTCTGGCCGCGCGGCGCCCAGGGCGCCGTCCACAAGGCACTCGCCGAGGCGTACGACGACAGCGCCCGTTACCTCGGGGACGCCGTGCACCACGCCCTCGGCCACCGCCACCCCGTCGACCCCGATCCGCAGGGCCGGGTGGCGGCGGCCGCCGCCCGCCGCCTCGACGACGCGTTCCGCAACTACCTCGCCGAACGCGGCGCCAAGCCGCTGTCGCTGTCCTGCGCCAACACCCTCGTCAACGGCGTCGTCGGGCTGCGGCTGGCCGCCGACGCCGTCGTCTCCCTGTGGCAGGGCGAGGACGTGGCCCGCGTCCAGGCGGTCCGGGCCGACGCCCACCGCGCCGTCCTCGGGTCGGCGGCCCTGGTCACCGGCTGGTACCACGACTTCGCCGCGAGCCTCGGGGGCCGTTGTCCCGTCCCCGACGCCGTTCCGCTCCGGCCCGAGGGGGCCACGCGGCTCGTGGAGTCCGTCCGCACCGAACTCAGCGACGGCCGGGGCCGGCCCACCCCGGTCGCGGTCCGGATCATCTGGACCGACGACCACGTGGACGCCGCCCGCCGCCTCCAGCCCGGCCTGTCCGAGGCCGCCAGGGCGCAGGCGAGGACACGCCACCGCCGACTGCGGAAGACGCCCGCCGGCTGAACACGGCACCGGCCGGACCGACTGGGCACGGCACCTCCCGCGGAACACGGCACGTCCGGCGGAACACGGCGCCTCCCGCGGAACATGACACGTCCGGCTGCGCACGGCACGTCCGGCGGAGTCGGTCCCGGCCACCGGGGGGCGGGGAGCTGCGCCGTCACCGCCCGGCGGCTCGCAGCGGTGTTCCCGACAGGTAGGCCGGCGCGGCCCATGCGACGTCGTCGACCGCCAGCCACGGCGCGTGGGACACCGCTGCCGGCGTCACCCCGGCGAAGGCCCTGACGTCCCGGTGCAGGTGGGACTGGTCGACGTAGCCGATCTCCGCCGCCACCCGCGCGGCGCCGTGTCCGGCGGCGAGGCGGTGGGCCGCGTGGTCGAAGCGGATCAGCTGGGCCGCGCGTTTGGGGGTGAGGCCGGTCTGGGAGCGGAAGCGGGACCACAGGCGCTTGCGGCTCCATCCGGCCTCGGCCGCCAGCGGCTCGACCCGGACCCCGCCCAGGTGTGTCACCATCTCCCGCCAGACGAAGGCGACTTCGGGGTCGACGGCACGGCCGGCCTGGTACCGGCGGGCGAGTGCGGCCTCGGCGATCGCGAACCGGTCCGGCCAGGACCGGGCGGCGCGCAGCTGTTCCTGGGTGCGTACGGCGTCCGGGCCCCAGAGGTCGGCGAGGGCGACGACGGTGCCGCCGAGTTCCGTGCAGTCGCCGAACACGGCGTGGGCGAACAGCGGTGACAGCCGTATCTGCAGGCACTCGATGGCACGGCCGTGCCCGCGCAGGCCGCCGGCCGCGAGTCCGGCGACGATGCTGCCGTGGTGCCGCCGGCCGCCGGGGTCGTCGACGGCGAGCGGCCGGTCGCCGAGGTCGACGGCCACCGTGACGGCCGGATACGGGACCACGCTCAGGTCGATGGGATCCCTGGTGCGCGCGCGGAACCCGGCCATGCTGACGCCCGGCAGCAGGCCGGGCCGCGCCGGGGTGGCGATGTCCCAGATCTGTGCGGCGCTCGGAGCCGCCAGGGCGGATCGCATGGCGCCAGCGTACGGAACATTCGTCCAATACGGAGCGGTGCGGGCGGGCCGAGACTGACGGCGTTCCCGCAAGTGCCCCGGACCGGAAAGGACCGCTCGTGATGCGCTCGCCGATTGAGCCGATTGAGCCCATCGATTCGTTCGACTCGTTCACGCCGGCCGTCGAACTCGCCGCGGCCGTACGACGGAAGGAGATCAGCCCCGTCGAGGTGGCCGAGATCTGTCTGCGGCGGATGGACGAGCTGGACCCCCGGCTGAACGCCTTCTGCCACCGGGCCGACGACGACGTCCGCAAGGCCGCCGCCGTGGCGGCCGACCAGGTGGTGCGGGCCGCGTCGCCCGACGACCTACCGCCCTTCCACGGTGTCCCGCTGCCGGTCAAGGACCTTGCGGACGTGGCCGGTTGGCCGACCACCCACGGGTCCGCGGGCGCCGGGCGGGCGCCGGCCCCGGTCTCGGACCCGGTCGTACGACGGTTCGTGGACGCGGGGTTCGTACTCCTCGGCAAGACCACCACCTCGGAGTTCGGCGCCCTGCCCTTCACCGAGAGCGAGGCCCTGGGCATCTCGCGCAACCCTTGGGACCCGGACCGTACGCCGGGCGGATCGTCCAGCGGGGCGGGCGTGGCCGTCGCCGCCGGGATGGCGCCGATCGCGCACGCCGAGGACGGCGGCGGATCGATCCGTATCCCCGCTTCCTGCACCGGACTTGTGGGTCTCAAGCCCACCCGTGGCCTGGTCGGCAACGCGACCGTCGTCGTGGAGGGCCTCGGTGTCAGCGGTGTGGTCACCCGGACGGTGGCGGACACCGCGGCCGCCCTCGACGTGCTCGCCCGCCACGATCCGGGCGTCTGGTGGTCGCCGCCGTCCCCGCGCGGCTCGTTCACCGCGGCGACGGCGGCCGGGGCGCCGGCCGGGCTGCGGATCGGGGTGCTCACCGACTCGCCCGTCGGCGGGATCGGCGTGGACCCGGCGTGTGTGACGGCCGTCGAGGTCACGCTCCGGGCGCTGGAGTCGGCGGGACACCATGTCGTGGACACCGCCCTGCCGCTGCCGCCGACGGACGAGTTGATCGCCGCGTTCACGACCATCTGGAACGTCGGCGCCGCCGGGATCGACCTCGCGGACCCGGAGCGGGTCGAGCCGCACAACCGTGCGCTGCGCGAGGCGGCGCGGTCGGTGGACTCGTGGTCCTATGTGGAGGCGGTGCAGCGGGCCCAGCACCTGTCGCGGCGCATCGTCGAGGGCTTCGTCGACAGTTTCGACCTGCTGGTCACGCCGACGATGGCCTGTCTCCCGCCTCGCGTCGGCGCCTGGCGGGCCGGTACCGAGGACCATCCCCTGGCCGCCCTGCTGAACAGCTATCCGATGGGGGTGTTCACCTCGGTGTTCAACGTGACCGGCCAGCCGGCGGTCTCGCTCCCCGTCCACCACGACGAGGCCACCGGGCTGCCGGTCGGCGTCCAGCTCGTCGCCGCGCCCTGGCGGGAGGACCTGCTGCTCCAGGTGTCCCGCGCCCTGGAACTCGCGCTCCCCTGGAACGGCCGTCGCCCGCCGGTCGGCTGACGTCCCCTCAGCTCGCGGTGCGCCGGATCCGTCCGGCGTACCGCTTCTCCAGTTCCAGGTTGCCCTCGAAGCCGCCGGGCACGTTGGCCGAGACGTAGACCGGGGGGCGGTCGCCGGAGGTGAGGAGGAGGCCGGCCGCCTCGGCCACCGCCATCTGCACGAGCATGACCCCGGTCAGCGTGGACAGCGCGCAGACCGCGCCGCCGCCCGGGAGTCCGAGGAGGGCGTCGCCGCGCGGGGCCGCGTTGTCGAGGACCACGTCGGCCAGGTCGGCGAGCTTCTTGCCGCTCGGGTGGCCGGCCGGGACCGCCCGGGTGTGGGCGAGGGAGGTGAGGGCGAGAAGGCGGTGTCCGTGTTCCCTGGCGTGCAGGGCCATCTCCACTATCACGTTGTTCACCCCGGAGTTGGAGATGACGACGAAGAGGTCCTGGGGGTGCGGGGCGGCCAGGTCGTAGAGACGGGCCGCGACGCCGGGCTCGCGTTCCAGGAGCGGGTCGTCGAGGACGCTCGGGTGCTCGCCGCCGTAGAGGACGAGGTCGGCGATGCTGATCCGGTTGGTGGGCACCAGGCCGCCCGCGCGGCCGGCGACCTCGAGGACCATGGCCTGGGAGTGGCCGGTGCCGAAGGCCTGGACGACCCCGTCGGCGCGGACGCAGTCGGCGATCAGTGCGGCGGCCCGGGTGACGTCGGCGCGTGCGGACTCGGTGAGGCGATGGAGGGCGTCGAGGCCCTCGCGGGCGAAGCGTTCGGAGCTCACCGGGCCGGTGCCGGACTCGTTGGCGGACTCGACGGACACGTTCGCACTCCCCACTGCCGGGAACGGCCGGATGGATTGAACCACCCCATCTACATCACTATCGATGAATCAATAAATCACGCGCGCCATACGCTGTGCAATGCCGCGTCCTTCCGGTCCTGGTATTCAACAGACCGCCCAAAGGGTGGCTGATACCTTCTCCTCATGCCCTCGACCGACGTCACCACACTCATCCGGACCGAGCTGCCGCGCCTGGCCGGCTCCCTGCGGAAGGTCGGCGAGCTGATCCTGGAGGATCCGGCCGCCGTCACCCACTGTTCGGCCGCGGAGCTGGGCCGCCGCACCGGCACCTCCCAGGCGACCGTGACCCGGTTCTGCCGGGCCGTGGGCCTCGACTCCTACCAGCACCTGCTGATCGCGCTCGCCCAGGAACGGGGCCGCGGCGAGGTCTCCGACTGGGGCACGGCCGAGATCGGTCCGGACATCTCCCCGGATGACAGCCTGGAGCGGGTGGTGAAGGTGGTCGGCACCGCGGACCTGCGGGCCGTCCAGCAGACCCTGGACCGGATCGATCTGGACGCGGTCGAGCGGGCCGCGCAGGCCATGGCCCGCGCCCGCAGGATCGACGTCTACGGCGTGGGCGGCAGCGGCGCGGTGGCGCAGGAGACCGAGACCCGGCTGTTCCGGATCGGCTGTTCGGTGCGCGGCTGGACCGAGGTGCATGCCGCGGCCACCTCGGCCGCCCTGCTCACCCCCGCCGACGTCGCGATCGGCATCTCCCACTCCGGGGCGACCCGCGAGACGACCGAGCCGTTCGAGACGGCCAAGGAGCGCGGTGCGACGACGATCGCCCTCACCGCCGACCCGCGTTCCCCGCTCGCCCGCACCGCCGACATCCGGCTCATCTCCTCCACCTCGGAGACCAGCTTCCCCACCGGCATCATCGGCGCCCGCCACTCGGTGCTGGTCCTCATCGACTGCCTGTACGTCCGGGTCGCCCAGCTCTCCTACCAACGGGCCAGCGCCTCACTGGCGTTGACCGACCACATCGCCGGGCAGCACACGGCGAAGCCCCGGCGGTCGCGCTGAGCCACCCCTCTCCCTGCATGGATGAACCATCAATGACTCACACTCGTGGTTGATTGAACCACCCCTCGATGCCAGGATGGGGCTCCGCCGAGCACTCGTAGGAGCCCCATGCGTGTGACCTCTGTCGAGTCGACCGAGCTCTTCACCGGCACTCCTGAGAAACCACTGCAAGTGGTCGTCGTCCGGGCCGAGCACATCCCGGGCCGCCCGGTGCTGCTGACCGTCGAGGGGCCGGGGGTGCGCAGCGTCGGCGAGCACCGGGCGACCGCCGGCGAGGACGGAACCGTACGCGCGGAGGTCTCCGTGTCCGCCGAGCGGCTCGCGCCCGGCGACCGGCGCAGCATCACGGTGACCGTCGAGGACGCGGGTGCGGGCCGACTCCTGCACCACGCGGCCGAGTTCACGGCCGCCGAGCCCAGCTGGACCATGTTCATGGTCAGCCACTTCCACTACGACCCCGTCTGGTGGAACACCCAGGCCGCCTACACCGAGACCTGGGACACCGCCGACGACCCGGCCTCCAGCGGTCTGCCCGCCCGTACCTTCGACTCACGCGGCCAGTCCGGGATGAGCCTGGTGCGCGCCCACTGCGACCTCGCCCGGCGCGACCCCCTGTACACCTTCGTGCTCGCGGAGGTGGACTATCTCAAGCCCTACTGGGACGCCTTCCCCGAGGAGCGGGCCTTCCTGCGCCAGCTGATCCGCTCCGGACGCGTCGAGGTCATGGGCGGCACCTACAACGAGCCCAACACCAACCTCACCGGCGCGGAGGCCACCGTACGCAACGCCCTGTACGGGGACGGGTTCCAGCGCCGGATCATGGGCGCGGCACCGGAAACCGCCTGGCAGCTGGACGCGTTCGGGCACGATCCGCAGTTCCCCGGGCTGATGGCGGACGCCGGGATCACCTCCAGTTCCTGGGCGCGCGGGCCGTTCCACCAGTGGGGGCCGACGCTCTCCGTCTTCGGCGAGGAGCCGCGCGATCCCGGGCGGATGCAGTTCCCGGCCGAGTTCAACTGGATCGCGCCCTCGGGGCGCGGGCTGCTCACCGCCTACATGGTCAACCACTACGGCGCCGGCTGGGCGATCGACAACGCGCCCTCCCTGCCCGAGGCGGAGGCGGCCGCGTTCCGGCTGTTCCAGGGGCTGAAGAAGGTCGCGCTCACCAGGAACGTGCTGCTGCCGGTCGGCGGTGACTACGCGCCGCCGTGCCGCTGGGTGACGGGCATCCACCGTGACTGGAACGAGCGGTACGTCTGGCCGCGCTTCGTCAGCGGCATCCCCCGCGACTTCTTCGCCGCCGTGCGCGCCGAGTTGGCGACGGAGGGCCGCACGGCCTCGCCGCAGACCCGGGACATGAACCCGGTCTACACCGGCAAGGACGTCTCCTACATCGACACCAAGCAGGCCCAGCGGTACGGCGAGACGCTGCTCGCCGACGCCGAGGCCTGGGCGACCCTCGCCTCCCTCGTCACCGGGCACCCATACCCGGACGCGGCCCTCGACAAGGCCTGGCGGCAACTGGTCTACGGCGCCCATCACGACGCCATCACCGGCTCGGAGTCGGACCAGGTGTACATCGATCTCCTCACCGGCTGGCGGGAGTTGTACGACCTGGCCGAGACGGTGCACGCCGACGCCACCGACGCGCTGGCCCGCGAGGTCGTCCCGCTGCCCGGCGGCGCCCCGGACCTGGTCGTCTTCAACTCCGCCACCTGGCGACGCCGGGACGTGCTCACGGTCGACGACCCGGGCGGCCTGGTCCCGCTGGACCTCACGGGCCTGCCGCTGCCCGCCGTCCGGGAGGACGGCCGGCTCCGGGTCGTCGTACCCGACGTGCCGGGGACGGGCCTCAAGGCCCTTTCGCTGGCGGACGGTTCGGTGCCCGGGTGGGCGCCGGGCGAAGGGCTCACCATCCGCAACGAGTTCTACGAGGTCACGGTCGATCCGGCGCGCGGTGGCGGGGTCCGCGGGCTGCGCCGACTCGCCGAGGGCGGGCGGGAGTTGCTGCGCGCCGGTGAGATCGGCAACGAGCTGGTCGTGCAGGAGGAGTACCCCCGGCATCCGCGGTTCGGCGAAGGGCCCTGGCATCTCACCCCGACCGGCACGACCGCCGCCCGGAGCCGGGACGTCACCGCGGACGTCGAGGTCGAGCACTCCCCCGCCGGATCGCGGATCACCGTCCGCGGTGACCTCGGACTCTTCCGGTACACGCAGCGGCTGACCCTCTGGACGGGCGTCGACCGGCTCGACGTGACGACGAGCATCGACGGGTACGACGGCGCCGACCGGCTGATCCGGGTGCGCTGGCCCTCGGACGTGCGGGGCGGGCTGCCGGTGCACGAGGTCGCGGACGCGGTGATCGGGCGTGGCTTCGGGTTCGTGGAGGTGGACAGCGAGCGGTTCCCGTGGACCCTCGACAATCCGGCCGACACCTGGTTCGGGCTGGGCTCCACGGCCCGGATCGCCGTGCACGACGACACCGGCCGGCTGCTCGGGCAGCGGGCCGTCGGGGTCGCCGAACTCATCCATGCCGACTGGGACTCCGCCGGCGAGCTGGGCACCCCGCTCGCGGCGGCCCTGGTGCGGGCGGGTGTCACGGCCACGTCGACGGTCGCGGGCGGTCCCCGCTACGGCGACCTGGAGGTGGACTCCAACCTGCCCGACCTCCGGATCGCCGTGGGCACCCCGGACCGCAACGCCGTGGTCGCCGAGGCGCTGAGCTGGGATCCGGCGGCGGCCCGGGAGGTGGACCGGCAGCTGGCCGAGGGCGGCCTCGCGACCGTCTGGGTGGCGCCGCGGGCGTCGTTGCGCGAGGAGTGGGTGCCCGGCGCCGATCTCCGCGAACTGGAGCAGCTCCCCCTGCTGATCGTGGCCGGCGCCGACGACGACGCGAAGGCGGTCGACGCTCTGGTCGCCGACCTGGACGACGCGGTCGTACGGACCACGGCGGCGGGGCGCGGCGAGGCGCTGCCGCCGGGTGACGCCTGGGACGGGCGCAGCTTCGCCGTCCTCAACCGGGGCACGCCCGGCTGCGTGGTCACCGCCTCCGGCGACCTGTACATGTCCCTGATGCGGTCCTGCACCGGCTGGCCCTCCGGCATCTGGGTGGACCCGCCCCGCCGCACCGCACCCGACGGGTCCGGCTTTCAACTCCAGCGCTGGTCGCACACGTTCGAGTACGCCGTGGTCGCGGGTGCGGGCGACTGGCGGGAGTTGGGGCTGCCGCAGGCAGGGCACGCCTTCAACCACCCGCTCACGGCACGCGTCCGGCAACCCGACGACGCACCGGGCAGCCTGCCGCGCACGGTGACCCTCCTCTCCCTCGAACCCGAGGGCCGGGTGCTGCTCGATGCGTTCAAGCCGAGCGGAGCGCCGCTCGCGCGCGGCAGCGTGGCGGCCGCGGATCCGGCGAGCGGGGTCGTCGTACGGCTGCACGAGGTGGACGGGCGGCCGGTGCGGGCCCGGGTCACCGGGCCCCGGCCGTGGACGGCGGGCGCTCGGGCGGACGTGCTGGAGAGGCCCGGGGAGCCGCTGGTCCCCGACGGCGGTGCGCTGGACCTCGATCTCACCGGCTTCGAGGTGGCCACCGTACGGGCGACTCCCGGGGGCGCGCCGCCCGCGCCGGGTCCCGGGGTCGCCGCGCACGAGCCCGCCCAGCCGGTCGCCACCCGCTACTGGCTGCACAACTCCGGGCCCGCGCCCCGCGGCAACCTCCCGGTCGTCGTTCATCTCTCGCCGGCCGCGCTCACCGCCTCCGGACCGGTCACGGTGACGCTGCGGATCTCCTCCGAGCTCACCGACGCCTCGGCCACGGGCACGGTCGACCTCAGACACCCGCCCGGCTGGACCGCCGAACCCGCCCGCCTGCCCTACGCGTTGGGCCCCGGCGGCTTCACCCTCACCGAGGTCACGCTCACCCCGCCTCCGGACACCCCACCCGGCCGGTACTGGCTGGGGGCGCGGCTGACCCGCGACGGGCAGGCGTACGAGGACGTGGTCGCCGTCGATGTGCCGGGTGCCGTGCCCGAGGGCGAGCCGGACGGGCGGACCGGGCCGACTCTCCTGGCCCGCCTCGGAGTCGAGCGGATCCACGTACGCAGGGGTGAACGGGTGACGGTCCCGGTCGTGCTGCGGAACCCGACCCGGGGGCCGGTCGACGGCACCCTGTGGGCGGTGTCGTCGTGGGGAACCTGGGCCGGGGTCTCCCCGGGCTGCCAGGGGTTCACCGTGGCCGCCGGGGAGGCACTGGAGTGCGGGATCGAGGTGGATGCCTCGGCGGTGGAGCCCGGGGCGTACTGGCTGCTGGCGAAGGCCGGCTGGCACGGGTGCGTCGCCTACACCGAGGCGGTCGTACTGGAGGTGACGCCGTGAGCGAGCACGCGGCTGTGGTGGACGGGGAATCCGTGCCGGTGGAACGGGTGGAGACGCTGCTGGCGGCCGTTCCCGCCCGGGACCCGGCGGGAGCCCGTCCGGAGGCGCTCGGCCGGGCCGAGCGGCAGCGCAGGCGGTGGGCGACGCAGGTCGTCGTCACCGACGAACTCGCCCGGCGGGCCTGCGTGGAGCGCGGCCTGGAACCGCCCCGGGAGATCTCCCCCGAGCGCGTCCTGGCCGTGTCCGGAACGGATGTCGCCGACCTGGGCAGCATCGTCGCGGTGGCCCTCGCCCACTCCCCCGCCGCCCGCGCCCTGCTGGCCGCCCTGGAGGCCGAACAGCGGGTGCCTGAGGAGGCGGTGCGGGACTACTACGTCCGCAACCGGGACCGGTTCCTCACCAAGGACGCGCTGCGGCGCGGTGTCGACGCCTTCGCGACGGCGGCGGCCGGGGACTTCCAGCCGTACGAGCGCGTACGGGAGGACGTGGCACGGGAGTTGCGGCGGGCACGGGGACGCCAGGCCTTCTTCGACTGGCTGGACCTGGCCCGGGCCGGCGTCGCGTACCCGGCCGGGCACGAGCACCCCGGCGACCCGGCGCATCCGGACCACGAGCACCGGCACTGAGCCCGTCCGTCGGCGCACGGAACCGAAACGAAACACGCGAACCATTGACCTCCGATGAATTCTGGTCCACCTTTTCATCAATCAGAGTTCGAGTTGGTGATTTGAACCATCCGGAAGTGGCCGCAGGAGGGCAACCATGCGTGCGAAGAGACTGACCGGATCCATGGCGGGCGTCCTCGTCCTCGCCCTGACCGCCGCGGGCTGCGGCCTGTCGGGCGGTTCCGGCGGCGGGGGCGCGACAGCCGGCGGCTGCAAGGTGGATCGGGGGAACGTCGGTTCCGGAAAGCTCACCGGGGACGTCAAGGGCCAGATCACCTTCCAGACCACGAACCTGAAGAAGGACTTCGGATCGTTCTTCAACGGAGTGATCAAGGACTTCGAGAAGGCCCACCCCGGTGCCACGGTCAAGTGGATCGACGACCCCGGCGACAACACGTTCACCACCCGCACGGTCGCCGACGCCCAGGCCTGCACCCTGCCGGACGTCATCAACCTCAACTCCGAGACGGCGACGGCCCTCACGAAGGCGGGGTACCTGCTGAACCTGGGCGTCAAGGACCCGGACGTGGCGAAGCCGTTCGTCCCCGCGTTCTGGAAGTCCAGCACCATGACGGACGCCTCGGGGGCGACCGTGCACACCGTGCTCCCCTGGTACACCGGCGGCATCGTGCTGACCTACAACACGGACCTGCTCAAGAAGGCCGGCGTGGACACCTCGAAGTCGCCGAGCAGCGTCTTCGGCCTCTTCGCCGACTACGAGAAGGTCGCCAAGGCGGCCAAGGGCGCGTACTACGCGACGATGGCGAACCCGGTGTGGCGGATCCCGGCCGACTGGGACCAGATGAACATCAAGGCGCTCTCCGCCGACGGCAGGTCCGCGGTCTTCGCCAATGATCCGAGGACTGTGCAGTGGGTCGCCTGGATGGCGAAGCTGTACAAGGAGGGCGCGATGCCGAAGGACTCGCTGTCCTCCAGCAACGACCCGTCCACGCTGTACAGCCAGGGCAAGGTGGCGTACGGCTCGACGAACCCGAGCTTCGTGCGGTTCGTGAAGCAGAACAGCCCGTCGGTGTACGCGAAGACGGGCGTCGGCCAGCAGCCCTTCGACGCGCTCGGCCACACCACCGGCGCCCCGCAGTACATATCCGTCGCCGCGACCAGCGATCACGCGCCCGTGGCGCTCGCGTTCGCCGAGTTCCTGACCGACGCCGAGAACCAGACCGCCTGGTGCAAGGACCCGAACGTGGTCGTCTTCCCGACGACCACGGCTTCGCTGGACGATCCGTTCTTCCAGAAGGTCTCCGGCGACGACCCCTTCTCCGAGGCCCGCAGGCTGGTCGCCGAGCAGCTGAAGACGGCCACCGCCTACCAGACCAACCTGTCTCCCGCCGTGCAGAACGCGATCGTGGCCCAGGTACAGCTGGCCATGCAGGGCAAGAAGAGTCCCGTGCAGGCCGTCAAGGACGCCCAGGCCAAGGCGAACGAGCTGCTGAAGCAGGCGGGTTGAGCGTGGCGACCGAGACCGCTCGTCCGGTGCCGGTGCCCGGGGCGGAGCGGACCGCCGCCGCCCCGGGCACGACCCCCGGCCGCCTGCGCCGGCTGCTGCCCGGCCCCGCACCGGGCGCCAACGGGGCCGCGCTGTACCGCCGTTGGTGGCTGCCATGGCTGTGGACGGCGCCCGCGATCGGCTGTGCCGTCGTCTTCGGCGTGTTCCCCTTCCTCAACACCCTGCTGCTCTCGTTCACCGACGCCAAGCCGCTCGGCGGCGCCGCGGGCTTCGTCGGCCTGGACAACTACACCCGGATGCTGGGCGATTCGGACTTCTGGCGGGCGACCCGCAACAGCGTCCTGTACGCGCTGATCGTCGTCCCCTTGATGGTGCTGCTCCCGCTGATGCTGGCGGTCCTGGTGGAGAAGAACCTCCCCGGCATCGGTTTCTTCCGCTCCGCCTTCTACACCCCGGTGCTCGCCTCCAGCGTGGTCGTGGGGCTGAGCTGGCAGTGGCTGCTCGCCGACGACGGACTGGTCAACACCTGGCTGCGGAAGGCCCACTTGATCAGGTCGGCGATCCCGTTCCTGTCCGACTCCTGGCTGATCCTGCTCTGTGCGATGGGCCTGACGCTGTGGAAGGGCCTCGGCTGGTACATGGTCTTCTACCTGGCCGCCCTCGGCAACGTACCGAAAGAGCTGCACGAGGCCGCCGCGATGGACGGCGCCGGCGCGGTCCGCCGCTTCTGGCACATCACCGTGCCGGGTGTACGGCAGGCCATGATGCTGGTCGGCACCCTCACCGGCATCGGCTCGCTGCGCGTCTTCACCGAGATCTACATGCTGGGCAGCTCCACCGGCGGCCCGGGCGGCGCCGACCGCACCCTGCCGTTCTACATCCGGGACGTCGGCCTGGACCCGCTCACCGGCAACGCCGGCTACGGCTCGGCGGTCAGTGTCGCCCTGTTCGCACTGACGCTCGGCCTGACCCTGCTGGCGCAGCGCCTGACCAAGGAGGACGAGGCATGACGACCGCCGTCGACCGGCCCCTGCCGCCCCGCTGGCGGGAGTACGGCCGCCCCCGTGAACTCGTCCTCCGCTACCTGCTGTTGCTGCTCGTCCTCGGCCTCACCGTGGGCCCCCTGCTCTGGCAGTTCCTCGCCTCCCTCAAGGGCACGGGGGAAGACGTCTTCGGCGCGGACGCGAGCCTGCTCCCGCACCACCCGACGCTGCGCGCCTACCGGGAGGTGTTCGAGCAGGTGCCGGTGGCCACCTACATCAGGAACAGCCTGATCGTGGTCGCCCTCTCCGTCACCAGTCAGCTGGTGTTCGCCACCACGGCCGGCTACATGCTCTCCAAGCCCGGCTGGAAGGGCCGCAAGGCGGTCTGGGTGGTGCTGGTCGCCTCGATGATGTTCCCCTTCGAGTCGATCATGGTGTCGCTGTTCCTGAGCATCCGCGACCTGGGGCTGGTCGACAACCTGGCGGGCGTGTGGCTGCCCGGGTTCGTGGGCGCCATCAACGTCCTGCTGATGCGCGGCGCGTTCCTCGCCGTCCCGCGCGAGATCGAGGACTCGGCGATGCTCGACGGCGCGGGCGAGTGGCAGCGCTTCCGGCACCTGTATCTCCCCTCCGCCTGGGGCGCGGTCATGGTGGTCGTCGTCAACACGTTCATCAGCGCCTGGGACGACTTCCTGTGGCCGCTGATCGTGCTGCGCTCGGAGAACCACATGACGCTGACGCTGGGTCTGTCGCGGCTGCAGAGCTCGTCGTTCGGATACGACCAGCGGGTGGTCATGGCCGGGTCGGTGATCTCCATCGTCCCGGTGCTGGTGCTGTTCGTGATCACGCAGCGGTGGTTCTACAAGGGTGTCTCGGCCGGGGCCGTGAAGCTCTGATCCACGACGAGCGGGGTCGCGGTGAGCGCCTCGCGCGCGCAGGCGCCGACCCTGATCTCGGCGGCTTCGTCGACCGCCGGGTGCAGGACGACCGTACGGCTCTCCCCCGGGGCGAGCTCGACACCCTCGAACGCGCGCAGTTCGAGGGTGCGCGGCCAGGTGGCGGGGCGCAGCCTGCGGACGTACAGCTGGACGACGGTACGCCCGTGCCGTTCCCCGGTGTTGGTGACGTCGACCTCGACGGTCCGCCCCGAGAGGCGGGGTGTCCCGAACGCGAGACGCGTGTACGACAGGCCGTGCCCGAAGGAGTAGAGCGGCTCGGCGCTCTCGTCGACGTAGCCGCCGTACTCGGTGTCCTTGTGGTTGTAGTAGACGGGGAGTTGGGCCGCCGACCGGGGGACGGAGACGGGGAGGCGGCCTGCGGGTTCGGTGCGGCCGAGCAGGACCTCGGCGATCGCGTCGCCGCCCCAGGGGCCCGGGTACCAGGCCGTGAGCAGTGCCCCGGCCCGGTCGGCCATGTCGGGGACGGCGTGCGGGCGGCCCTGGACCAGGACGACGGCGGTGGGCGTGCCGGCCGCGGTGACCGCCTCGAACAGGGCCCGCTGGTCGGCCGGGAGCCGCAGTCCGGCGAGGTCGACGCCTTCACCGCAGGTCGTCTGCGGCGCGGCGGTACGTGCCGCTCCGTTGGCGTCGAACCCGGTGCCGGGCGTACGTGCGCTGCTGCCGCCGAGCGCCAGGACGGCGAGGTCGGCCGGGCCCTCCCCCTGGTGGATCTCGACGCCGGGCGGGGCGAGTCGGCACAGCGCGTCCAGGACGGTGCTTCCCGCGCCCGGGGGTTGGGGCGCGGTGTAGTCGCCGAGCTGATGGGCGGTGGTCGACGCATGGGTGCCGAGGACGGCGATACGGCGGACTCCGGGTCCTGCCGGCAGGACCCCCGCGTTGTTGTGGAGGAGGGTGACGCAGCGCCGCGCGAGTGCGGTGCTCAGCTCCCGGCCGCCGTCCGGCAGCGGGACCCGCCGGGTGTACGGCTGCTCGAAGAGGCCGAGGCGGAACTTCAGCCGCAGCACCCGGGCGACGGCGGCGTCGAGAACGGACTCCGCGACCAGTCCCCGCCGGACCGCCTCCTCCAGATGCGTGAACCCCTCGTCCCAGAGGCTCAGGTCCACGCCGGAGTCGAGGGCGAGGGCTCCCGCGGAGAGCGTGTCGCCGGTGATCCGGGCCAGCCGGTCCACGGCGAGGCCGTCGGCCATCACCAGCCCGTCGAATCCCCAGCTCTCCCGCAGGATCCCGGTGAGCAGCGCCCGGTTGCCCGAGCAGGGCATCCCGTCGACCTCGTTGTACGCGGCCATGACGGCGGCGGCTCCGGCGCGCACGCCGGCGCGGGCGGCGGGGAGGTGGATCTCGTGGAGTTCGCGGAGGCCCAGTTCGGACTCGGCGGAGTTGCGGCCGCCGACGGTGGCGCCCTGCCCGGCGAAGTGCTTGAGGACCACGGGCGCCTTGTCGGCGGCGAAGAACTCGGTCCGGTCGCCCTGCATGCCGTGGACGAGGGCTTCCGTGAGCCGCGCGGCGAGGTACGGGTCCTCCGCGAAGCACTCCTCGGTGCGGCCCCAGCGGGGGTCGCGGGCGATGTCGAGGGCCGAGACGAGGGCCAGATGCCCGCCGCGGGCGCGGAGTTCGGCGGCGGCATGGGCGGCGGCCCGCTCGTACAGGCCGGGGTCCCAGGTGGCGCCGACGGCGAGGTTGACCGGCAGGACCGTGCCGTCGAGGGCCATGTGTCCGTGCGGGACCTCCTCGACGAACAGGGCGGGGATGCCGAGGCGGCTGCTGCCCAGGACGTGCCGCTGGACCAGGTCGGCGAGTTCGGCGCTGTCGTCGGCACCGGGACCGGTGCCGTGGTCGACGCCGGACCAGGCGTCGGCGCGCATCAGGCCGTAGAGGGCGCCGAGTCCGGCGCAGCGGTCGGTCTCGGCGCGCAGGGCGTCGGTGAGTTCGAAGCGGCCGTCGGGGGTGCGGCGGTAGGCGTGCCAGCCGTACATGCGCTGGTTGAGCTGGCCGGCCTTCTCCCGCAGGGTCATCCGGGAGAGGAGGTCGGCGACCCGGTCGTCGAGGGGGGCGGTGGGGATGCGGTAGGTGGGCGTGGTCACGGGGCCTCCGCAGGTCGGCGGCCGATGGCGAGGAGCCGCGCCAGCGCCACGGCGCCCGCACGGCCGTCCGTCACCGGGGTGGTCGTGAGGTCGAGGGGGGAGAGTCGTTCGGTGAGCGGGGCGAGCAACGGGCCGTCCGGAGCAACCAGTCCGCCCGTGACGACCAAAACTTCGCCCCTGTGCGGCCCCAGTGCGGCCAGGGTCGTGGCGAGATGAGTGGCCGCCTCCTGGAGGACGGCCGCGGCGACCGCGTCCTTCTCCGCCGCCGCACTCGGCACCAGGGGCGCGAGATCGGCGAGCCGGACCGGCGGGCGGTCCATCACGGCGGGCAGGAGACACGCCCGGTAGGCGGCCCGCTGCGCAGGCGCCCAGAGCCCGCCATCCGCCGGGGGCAGCACGCTCGCCGGAACTCCCAGGGCCCGTCCGACCGCCGCCGTCAGTGCCGTCGGTTCGCCCCTGCCGTCCGCGGCGCGCAGGGCCGCCCGTGCCGCCTCGCGCCCGATCCAGAACCCGCCGCCGTCGTCCCCGAGCAGCCAGCCGTCCCCGCCGGAGGTGGCGCCCAGTACACGCCCCTCGATCCGGGCGGCGACCGCACCGGTGCCGGCCACCAGGGCGAGTCCGTCGGCCGGCTGCCCGGGCGCCCCGGCGAAGGCCGCCTCGATGTCGCTGTAGACCTCGACCGCCTCGGTGCCGATGCCGAGCCGGGTCAGCGCGGCGGTGAGGGCGGCCCGCGCCCGCACCCGCCCCGGCTCCGCCTCGGGAGCGCGGGCGGCCCCCGCGAAGCCACCGACCACAGCGGCGACTCGCGTGCGTCCCGCCTCCGGCACGGCCGACGCGAGCGCCTCGGCCAGGTGATCGGTGAGTTCCGGCCCCGGGACGGTCAGCGCATTGCCCGGCCCGGCCACGCCCTCCCCCAGAGTGCGCCCGTCAGCGGCGTCCGCGAGGACGGCCCGGGTCCGGGTGCCGCCGGCGTCGATCCCGACGACCCATCCAGATCTCGGGTTCAAATCACTATTCATTGTCATCCATGGTGGTTGATACATTCGCCGCACACAAGATCCGAGCAGCCGAGGTCCGAGGAGTGTCCGAGTCCCCGAGGAGGACGCCATCAGTACGCCCCCACCCGTCCCCGAACTCCGCTTCGGCGTCAACTACACCCCACGTCGGGGCTGGTTCCACGCATGGCACGACGTCGATCCGGATCACGTCCGCGAGGACCTGGCACAGATCGCCGGGCTGGGCCTCGACCACATCCGCGTCTTCCACCTGTGGCCGCTGCTCCAGCCCAACCGCACCCTGGTCCGCTCCGCCGCCGTGGCGCAGCTCGTCCAACTGGTCGACCTGGCCGCCGAGTTCGGCCTCGACGTCCTCGTGGACGGCATCCAGGGCCACCTGTCGAGTTTCGACTTCTACCCGGAGTGGACGCGCGGTTGGCACCACCGCAACGTCTTCACCGACCCCGACGCCGTGGCGGCCCAGGCCACCCTGCTGCACACCCTCGGCCGAGCCCTGACCGGCCGCCCCAACCTCATCGGCCTCCAACTCGGCAACGAGCTCAACAACCTGGTCGAGCACAACCCGGTGACGGTCGCCGAGGTGGACCACTACCTGGACACGCTGCTGGCGGCGGCACGGGAGGGGCTGGGCGACGGCGTCGGGCTGGTCACCCACTCCGCGTACGACGCGGCCTGGTACGGCGACGACCACCCGTTCACCCCGGAGGCGTCGGCCCGCAGGGGCGACCTGACCACCGTGCACCCCTGGGTGTTCTCCGGCGACTGCGCCCGCCGCTACGGCCCCCGCTCCCCCCAGGTGCGGCACCTCGCCGAGTACGGCACCGAACTCGCCAAGGCCTACGCCGTCGACCCCGCCCGCCCGGTCTGGGTCCAGGAGACCGGCGCGCCCGAGCCGCACATCCCGGCCGCCGACGCCCCGGACTTCGCCCGCGCGACCCTGCTCAACGCGGCGGACTGCACACAGCTGTGGGGCGTCACCTGGTGGTGCTCCCACGACGTGGACCGGGCCCTCGCCGATTTCCCCGAACTCGAATACACCCTGGGCCTGTTCGACTCGGCGGGCCGTCCGAAACCGATCGCCCACGCGCTCGCGGAGACCGTGGCACAGCTGCGCGACCGGCGTACGGCGACGCCCCGGGAGACCGCGCTGGTCCTGGACTGCACCCCGGCCACCCGCGCGGTCTCGGGTCCGGGCGGCGCCTTCTTCGAGGCGTGGACGAGCTTGCGTGCGGAGGGCGCCAGGCCGGCGATCGTCCTCGCGGAGCGGGCCGCGGACGACCACTGTCTGGCGGCCCGGGGCATCAAGGAGCTGATCCGGCCGTAGGACCGACGCCGGACAGCACCTCCGCCACCGCACGGAGGTTGACCCGCCCCCGCCCGTACGCGCACAGCGCCTCGCCGTCCGGGAGCCCGGTCGAGACCGGTACCGCGTCCGGCCGGGCGGCCAGCAGCGCCTCGCGCACCCGCCGCTGCCAGGGATGCAGTCCGGCGTCGCAGACGGCGACCACGAGCGGCCGCCCCTGTGCCGCCCGCAGCACCTCGGCCACGACGGCCCGGCCGGGCTCGCTTGTCAGCGCCGTCCCGATGGCCGCCGGGTCCAGCGTCCGCACTTCGGTGAGCAGGTCCTCCCCGCCCCAGTTCAGGGCGGGATGCGGCGGCGGGAACAGGTCGACGACGTATGCGCCCGGCACGGGCGGGGGCAGCGCACCACGGCTCCGGACGGCCCGTCGTGCGGCCATCAGCCCAGCGCCCTCGTCCCAGGGGGCCACCGCGGCGGGCGCGGGCGGGGTGGCGTACCGGCGTGCGAGCCGTCGTACCCGGGCCGCCGCCTCCTCGACCCGCTCCCGGGCCAGTTCTCCGGAGCGCAGCCCGTCCAGGACGGCGTCGCGGCAGGCGAGGGTGGTCTCCAGGTGCGGTACGGCGACGACGACCTGATCGGCTCCGGCGGCGAGCGCGATCCGGGCGGCGGCGGCCTCTCCGTAGCGGTCGGCGATGGCCTTCATCTCCAGCGCGTCGCTCACCAGCACGCCGTCGAAGCCGAGTTCGCCGCGCAGCAGGTCGCCGAGGATGCGCGGGCTGAGGGTGGCGGGGCGGTCGGGGTCGAGGGCCGGGAAGACCACATGGGCGCTCATGACCATCGGCACGCCGGCGTCGATCGCGGCCCGGAAGGGGGCGAGATCGAGTTCGGCGTACGGCCGCGGGTCGACCGCCGTCTCGTGGTGGCTGTCGGTGACCGTGCCGCCGTGGCCGGGGAAGTGCTTGGCGCAGGAGGCGATCGAGCGTGCCTCGGTGGCGGCGATCCAGGCGCGCAGATGGCGGGAGACCAGGTCGGGGTCGGCGCCGAAGGCGCGGGTGCGGACGATCGGGTTCTCGGGGCAGTGCTGGAGGTCGGCGACCGGTGCGTAGGAGACGGTGATGCCGAGCGTGGCCAGGTGCCCGGCGAGGGCGTCGGCGCAGGCGGCCGTGAGGGCGGGATCGTCGGCGGCGCCCAGGGCCCGGGAGCCGGGCACCTCGGGGGCTCCGGCGCCGACCAGGTGGCCGATGCCGCCGCCCTCGTTGTCGATGGCCACCAGCAGATCGGGCCGCAACTCCCTGAGCGTGTCCGTGAGTTCGCGGACCTGACCGGCGTCGCGGATATTGCGGGTGAAGAGGATGACGCCGCCCAGACCACGGTCGACGAGCCGTTTCAGCGTGTCGGGGACGGCCGTCGTACCGTCGAATCCCGCGACCAGACAGCGGTGTGCGGACTCGTCCAGGGTCTCGGACAGGCCACCGGGGCCGTACGCGTGGTGGGTCACCCCGGGAATCCTCTGGCTCACCCAACCAAAAGTCAATGAATTTCAGGATCATTCATTCACGCTTGCGTGCGTCGCTGGTCAGGCAGGTGGTACTCGGACGCCGGCGCCCAGGGCCGGCGTCGGCTCGGCGGGGGTGTGAGGATCCGCACCCGCTACGGCATTGCGCCGGACGGACCGGCACGCAAGAGTGTTCCAACCGCCGTACCCAACAAGCCGGATGCTTCCGTCGACCGCCGCACACGGTGGCCCTGGCGAAGAGGAAGAGAAGCGCGTGAGCCGCATATCGGTCCGGGGAATCGCAGTGGCGTCGGCCACCGCGGTCACCGCTGTCGGAAGTGTCGTCGGTGTCGCCTCGGGCAGCAGCGCGCAGAACAACGACGCGGAGGCGACCGCGACCGATGCCACCCTCCTCGCGGACCTGCCCACGGGCCAGCAGGCGCATGTCCAGACCGCGTCGCTGACGCAGCAGGCCGACGCCATGGCCGTACAGGCGGACGTGAGCGCCCGGAAGGACGCCGAGCAGGCCGCGCGGGCGGCGGCGGCCAAGGCAGCGGAGGCCAGGAAGGCCGAGGCCAAGAAGCGCGAAGAGGCCAAGGCCGCGGCCGGCGACCCCACCGCCAGCTTCCCCGTGCAGAGCTCCTACACCGTGGCGCAGCTCAAGGCGATCGCCGCGGAGATCGTGGGCAGCGGTCAGTTCCAGTGCTTCAGCAACATCGTGGATCACGAGTCCACCTGGAACTACCTCGCGGTCAACCCCTCCTCCGGCGCCTACGGCCTCGTCCAGGCCCTGCCCGGCAACAAGATGGCCTCCGTCGCCTCCGACTGGCAGACCAACCCGGCCACCCAGATCAAGTGGGGCCTCAACTACATGAACACCACCTACGGCAGCCCCTGCCAGGCCTGGGCGTTCTGGCAGGTACACCACGCGTACTGAGCGGCCCTGACGCGGCAGGTCCGGCGCGCTCCGGGCACGACGGCAGCGGGCGAACGTCAACGCGCCCTTGCGCGTCATAGGTGTGGACACGGGGCCGGCGCCAGGAATCGAACAGCCCCTGCACGCCGTGCCTCCGGAGGGGATCGCGGTGATCCTCCGTCGGACGCATTCCGGGGGAACGTCATGACCATACGAGCGCAGCACCTCGTCCGCCTGCTTCTCGCGCCCTCGCTGGGCGCCTGCCTCCTTGCCGGCTGCGACAGCGGCTCGCGAGCCGACGACGACGGCGCATCCCGGTCGGCGCGGCAGCGGGAGCGGGCCCGTCAAGTGGCCGACGCCTGGCGGGGATCCACGGCGGCCACCGCCTGGAGCCAGGGGTACTACCCCATGGCCGACGCGGTACGGATACCGGAGTCCGGTTGGCACAGTCAGGCGGACGAACATGCCTACAAGACCGGGAACTTCACGCTGCGGGGCCATCTGCCCGCCGCCACCGCCGCGGAGGGGAAGGTCGGCTGGCCGAGCGGGGACACACTGCCCAGGCCGCTGTGGGGAGCGGAGCAGGCCTACCACTCGTTCGCCCTCAACGACAGCGCGGGCCCCCGGCTGACCGTGACGGGAGCGAAGCTCGGCACGGCGACCATCACCACGAGCCGGGGAACGGCCACCGTTCCCGCCTGGCTGTTCACGCTGGAGGGCTACGACACCCCGCTCAAACGGGTCGCCGTCACCCCGTCGAAGCTTCCCCGGTCACCGATCGCAGGGGTTTCGCAGGGCTCTGCCGGCGGCCTCTGGAGTATCCCCAGGATTACCGGGACGGCGGCTGCCGACGGGTCCGTCACGGTGCAGGCCACACACGGGGCCTGCGACGACGGCCCCGTCGTCAGGGCGTTGGAGACGGAGGAGAGCGTCGTGCTGTACGCCTCCGTCGCGGGAGCCAAGAGCGGTTCCTGCACCGACCAGATGCTCATGCAGGACGTCAAGGTGGAGCTGCGCAAGCCGCTCGGGGAACGCGTTCTCCTCGATGCCGCCGCCGGCCGGCCCGTGCCCTACGGAGAGCCCGGGGGGCCGTCGCCGAGCTGGACCTAGACCGAGAAGGCGCGCCAGGGCGTTCACTCGGCGGGCCGGCCCGGCCTCCGGGTGAAACGTCGCAGCCCCCGTCGGGTGGGCCTGAGGGGCTCGTCCTCGGGGGCGACCGGCCCCCGGCCCGCCGTCAGGGCCGGGGCCGCGGCCGGGGCCGGTACGGCACGGTCACCCCGGGCGAGCCGGCTCCGGACAGCCTTGGCCATGGCCTGGTGGGCCGGTTCCCGCAGGTGGCCCTCCGCGGACAGGTGCTCCCACATGTGCAGCAGCTCCTGCCCCCGGGTGGCCACCTGACCCTCGTCCGTCAGCCGCTGCCACGCCGCGGTGGCACGGGCCACCTCGGGCGCCGCCCGGTTCAGGTCGGTGCGGCAGCGGATGCGCGCGACGGTCAGCGCGAGGACGGTGGAGAGCATGTAGTCGCCGCGCTGGTACGCGAGGTACGCCTCGATCGCCCGTGCCTCCAGAGCCAGTTCGTCCTCCGCGCCCCTGCGCAGCGTCAGGTGCTCCCGCAGCGCGCCGGCGAGGACGGACGCGGCGTGCAGTTCCCCGCGCTGCGCGTGCTGGATGATGCGTTCGACGCGGGCGAGCGGAGGGAACGCCTCCTCCTCCGCGGCGGTACGCTCCCGCCCGGGCGGCAGGTCCTCCTCGTCGGCGATGGTCCGGCTGGAGCCGTCGGGGTACACGCGCAGGCGCGCCACCTGCAGCACGCTGCGGTCGATGACGGTGGCCGCCACCGGGGCGCCCAGGGTGCGGGCGAACATGGCGATCGCGTCGAGGATCGCCTCGTTGGGGGGCTGCGTGCCGCCCATCTCCAGCAGATGGCCGTTGACCACCGTCGACCCGTCCTCGGCCACATAGGCGTCGAGCCGGATCAGCGGAGGTGCGCTCACCGCGGGCAGGTTTCCCTCGTCACGGGGGGTCAGTGAGTAGGTCATCCGCTCAGACTCCGGGTCGGACGACACCGAGGATGGGCATGGAGGCGGCCGGGGCGGTCGTGACCGTGCGTCCGGGCCGCGGGGCGTGGACGATCTCTCCGTCCCCTATGTACATGCCCACGTGCGTGGCGTCGTAGTAGATGATCAGGTCTCCGGGCTGCACGGAGGCCAGGCCGACCCGGGTCAGTCCCTGCCACTGCGCCTGTGAGGTGCGGGGTATGGGGTGCCCGGCCGCCGCCCACGCCGTGGAGGTCAGCCCCGAGCAGTCGTACGACGAGGGGCCCACGGCGCCCCACACGTACGGTTTGCCGATCTGGGCCAGCGCGAAGGCGACGGCTTTCGCCGCTGGTCCGCTCGCCTTCGTCCGGCCGCCGCCCGAGCCGGTCCCGGTCGAGGTGCCGCCGCCGGAACCGGGGCCCGTCCACCTGGACTTGGCCTCCTGCGCCTCTTCCTTCTCCAACTGGGCCAGTTTGCGGGTCTGTTCCTTCTTGAGCCCGGCCTCGATCCGCTCGGCCTCGGCGATCTTCTTCTCGACCTTCCGTTTCGCATCGGCCTTTTCCGCGCGGGTACTCTTCAGCTCCCGCAGCTTCTCGGCGGCGGCGTCCGTCTGCCGGCCCAGCTCCGCGCGGGCGTTCTTCTGGATCGCGGACACCGTGACCAGGTTGCGCAGGGCCTGGCGGGCCTGGGACGCGTCGTCCAGGGCGTGGTCGGGGTGGTCGCCGAGCAGCAACTGGATGCCTGTGGAGTCGAGATTGCCCCCGCGGTACTGCGTGCGGGCGGCCGCACCCACGAGGTCGCGCAGATCGCCCAGCCTGTCCTCGGTGCGGGCCAGGTCCTTGTGGAGCGACGCCAGCCGCTTCTCCTGCTCGGCCGCCTTCACGTCGGCGGTGTCGTACGCCTCGGTTGCCACCTCCGCCTGGCGGTAGAGGCCGTTCAACTCGTCGTGGATGTCCTCGATCGACTTGTCGTTCCGCGGATCGGGTGCACTCGGGGTCGCGTAACTCGGGCCGGGTAACAGGGTGATCGCGCAGACGAAGGCTGCTGTGGCGGCTCGGCGCCGCAGCCGTCTGCCGCGAGTCGACACATTCACTCGATCACAGTACCTCCCATGAACGACCCGCCCCTTGTGTCTCCGGACGCGTCAACCTCCCCCCACGCAACCCGTCCACCGCTGCCGCGGCCGGACACTGTCGGCGGGGGGAAGAAGATCATCCGCATCGTCCCTTCCCGGGGTTTCCCGGCCCCGGGGCGCGGCGCGCACGAAAGAACGGCTGGTCACAACAGTACTGACTGAGGTTCACCGAGCAGGACGGTCCCGTGCGGAAGGCGGCACCGCCTGCCCCGCTCTCCACCACCCGGTCGAGGTCGCACTTCGTCATGCACAACCGTCCGGCCACCCGCTCCACTCTGAAACGGTCATCTCGGCCAGGAGAGCGGGCACGGCCAAGTGCCCTCAAGCCCGCGAACATTGCACCCGAAGCTGTCATCCGGCTAGCCGCACGTCAGTGTCGGTGTCGCCCAGTCGCCGTGGTCGTTACCGTTGCCGTCGCCCGCGTCGCCGACCTTGAGGTCGAGCACCTGGGCGCCGCTGACGTCGACGTCGATCGGCACCGCGGCCTGTTTGCCGCGGATCGTCGGCGTCGTCACCAGGGTCCTGCCGTCGGCGATCACGGAGAACGTCACCGTGCCCGCGCCGCCGGTCTCGTCGTCGACGCCGACCTGCGCCGTCAACCGGGAGCAGTTGCCCGCGAGGTAGAGCTCGACGTCGCTGACCGAGTTGGTGCCCAGGCCCTTGGCGTACCCGACGCCGGCGATGGTGATCGGACGGCCGTCCCCGGCCGCCTGTTCGCCGACGCTGGTGTCGCGCTCCACCGGACCCCACCCGTTGGTGGACGACAGGAACGACAGGTCGCTCACCGCGCTCTGGCCGGCCGGCGGGGCCGGCGGTATCCCGCCGACGATGCGCTCGTCACCGCCGGTGGCCTGCCGTCCGCTCTGCAGGTAGTCGACCGTGGCGGTGAGTGCCGAGGCGGACGGCAGTGTCCCGTCCGGCGGTTGGACCCGCCAGGTGAAGGTGGCCGACCCGCCCGGCCGGACGCGCCGGACCGTGGCAGGGCTGGTGGCGGTCACACTCCAGCCGTCGGGTGCGGAGAGCGAGGCCGTCAGGTGGGAGGCGGACGGCCGGTCCTTCGGCACCCGTACCGTGGCCTCGGCCGTGAAGGCCTGTGCGGACTGCGCGGTGTCCGGCACGTCCAGGGTGACGTCCGCTCCCGGACGCTTCGGCATCGCGTACTTCTCGGCGTCGTAACGGGGGCTGTCGTTCTGCGCGACACGCAGGGACGAGGCGTAGCTGCCGTAGTCGGTGAGGGAGACCTTGCCGAGCCCGCCGGTGCTGCCGTCCAGGTTCCACACGGCGATGGCGATGCTGTTGTGGCCGTTGGGGTTGAGGATGCCGTTGGGCACGGGGAAAGTGTGCTGCGGGCCGAGGTAGTTGACGTAGTTGCCGACCTGCCAGCCGTTCACGAAGATCGTGGCACGGTACTTGCGGGACGGGTCGTCGGTGAACGTCAGCCCCAGCGAGGTGTCCTGGCCGTGCGGCAGGTCGAGGTCGGCGTCGGTGCGGTACCAGGAGATGCCGGGGCGGGTGTCGGTGGCCGGCAGGGACACCTGGTTCCAGTTCCGGTCCGGGTAGCCCGGGAGGGACCAGCCGGCCCGCTCGCCGTACAGGCCGCCCGTCGAGAGCGGGCCGCGCACCGTGTCCTGGAGGTCCTCGCCGCCGCGTACGCCCTGCACCCGCCAGGTCACGGAGGTCAGCGGTGCCCCGACGAGGGAGGCGCTGGTCAGGCCGCGCGCGGTCTTGTTGCCGTTGGTCGAGTTGTAGTCCTCCTCGTGTCCCATGTTCACGGTGAGCACGGAAAGGACGTTGTCGCCGGTGGAGTTCACCGAACCGGCGGGGAAGGTGAAGTCGGCGCTGCCGGTGGTGGAGCTGCCCAGGAAGGTCCCGTTGAGCCAGGCGGAGAACGCCTGCGCGTTTCCGCCGGAGTCCGAGACCAGGTGGACGGCGGTCTCCTTGCCGGTGGCGCGGAAGCGGCCGCGGTACCAGGTGTTGCCGGTGTGGAAGCCGTAGTCGTCCGCGTAGAGCACCGGCAGCGAGTCGCTGCCGGAGACGCTGTTGGTGGTCGTCCTGTCGGCCACCTGCCAGCTGGAGTCGTCGAAGCCGGGGGCCGACTCGGGGGATTCCTCGGCGTGCTTCCAGTTCGTGAGTGCCGGCAGGTCGACCGGGTCGGCCACCGGGATCGTCCCGGTGCGGCTCGCCGTGTCGGTGGCCTGGGTGCGCACTGTCCGGCCGTTCCAGGTGACGCGGTCGGCGGCGGTGAACACCTCGAAGTTCTTGTCGTCGGCGTTGTCGCCGGTGAGTGCCACGGCGTGGCCCCCGTCGAGGCTGGTCGCCGTGCGCAGCAGGTGGGTGCCGCGGACGAGCACCGGGCCGGTGGCCGTGTCCTGGCGCCAGAAGGTCTCCGCCGTGGCCTTGTCGCCGACGAGCAGCAGGAGCGGCCGCTGCCCGTCGCCGCTGATGCTGATGCGGATCAGGCCCTGGTGGCTGTAGTTCAGCCGCAGGTCTCCGGTGGCCGCGTCCCAGGTGGTCGTGACGGTGCCGCCGGTGGCGGTCACGGTGGGCTCGGTGGCGTAGCGCAGGACGGTTTCGCCGTCGCTGCCCTGGTCGCCGTAGAGCACGGCGACGTCCCGGTCCCCGATCGTCGCACTGGTCATGATCTCCGACGTGGAGTACTGCAACTGGCTGTCCCCGAGCCGGTAGTTGGCCACGATCACGTGCGAGTCGCGGCCGTCGAGCGTGATCGCGGTGCCGGGCTGCTGGGGCACGACCGGGTAGGTCGGCTGCGTGGCGGAGTCGCCCGTCGGTACGTCGATGGCGTCGACGGCCACGTAGTTGTCCGTGGACCCCGAGCCGTGGCTCCCGTCGACGACGATCTTCAGGGTGTGCGCGCCCGGCGCCAGGCCGGTCTTCTGGAAGAGCACCGCCTGGTTCTCGCTGCCGGAGTCGTCGACCGTCGCCGCCTTGGTGCCGTCGAGGTAGACGTCGGCGTAGCCGTGGTTGCTCGTCTTCGAGCCGATCCAGCGGATCGCGGTGCCGTCGAAGGGCACGGTGAGCGAGTCACCGGCCGTCTTCGAGAACGACTCGGTGTGCTTGTAGTCGCCGCCGGTGTAGCTGGTGTTGGCCACGTGCGACCACGAACCGGCGTACTGGAGCGCGGAGTCGGGGTCGTCCCAGGTGTAGGTGGTGTCCGCGGCCGGCTGGGCGTTGAAGTCCAGTGCGATGTGGGTCTTGTCGACCGCGGTGGACGTGGAGTTGCCGTGCCGCAGGACGTGGAACTGGGTCTTGGTGTCGGGGTTCATCCGGGCGGTGTCGACGACCGCGGAGTCGTCCGGCGGGGTGGCCCTGATCGCCTCGGTCTCGGTCAGCGGGGCGACCGACTGGGTGAAGTACCCGATCAGCTTGTCCTCGTAGTACTTCGGGTCGAGCTGGCGGGTCTCCCGGATCGCGGCCCCGTAGTCGTACGACGTGTAGTTCTCCGGCATGCCCAGCCAGCCCCAGTTGGTGCCGCCGTAGGTCATGTAGAAGCTCTGCGCGGTCGCGCCGACGGCGATGTTCTGCTTGTAGAAGACGTCGGCGAACTGGTCGTTGATCAGCTGGGCGCACTTGTCGTAGCCCGGTCCGCCCCAGGGGTCGAAGGCGCCGCCCTGGAACTCCGGTGAGTACAGGGGCTTTCCGGCCGGGTGGTCGTAGCTGATGTCGGGGACGCCGTTCCACTTCGAGGGGTTCGAGCAGTTGAAGCCCTGTGGGTAGGAGTCCGGGCCGTCGACGTCCAGGGCGCCGGTACCGGAGTTGAAGGTGCCGTTGTTGTTGCCGGTCAGCGGCACCGTGATGCCGTCGGCGCGGGCCTTGTCCTCCAGATGCTGCATGTAGGAGCGGCCGGCGGCCGAGCCGTTGTAGTACTCGTTCTCGACCTGGTAGGCGATGACCGACCCGGTGCCGTTGGTCAGCTGGTGGCGGGCGATGATCCGGTCGATCTGGGTCAGCCACTCGTCGGCGTACTTCAGGAACCGCGGGTCGTCGCTGCGGTTGTCGCCGGCCTTGGTGGTCAGCCAGCCGGGCAGGCCGCCGCCCTCGACCTCCGCGTTGATGTACGGCGCCGGGCGGGCGATGACGTAGAGGCCGGCCTCCTGGGCCATGTCGAGCAGCTTGTCGACGTCACGCACCCCGGTGAAGTCGTACACACCCGGCTTCGGCGAGTGGTATCCCCAGTCGAAGTACAGCGAGGTGGAGTTGAAGCCGGCGGCCTTCATCTTCTGGAAGATGTCGCGCCACAGGTCCTGGCTCGGCAGCCGGAAGTAGTGGAACTCGCCGGACCAGAGATAGGTGCGTTTGCCGTCGACGAGGAACGAGTAGCCGTCCAGACTCACCGTGTGCGCCTGTGGGGCGGCGGTGGCCGCGGCGGCGGGTGCCTGCTCGCCGGCGTCCTGCGCCGCGGCGGCGGGCGCGATCATGCCCGCGGCCAGGGCGATGGTCGCGGCCGCCGCGAGAACGGGCCGCCACCATCGACGGCCACCGGGGCTCGCAGCCTCTGAACCGATCCGATCACTCCGCACCGCGGCCTCCAGAGCGACTGAGCAATCAACACCAAACAGACTCGGGCAAAGTCGAACAGTAAGGGTGCGCAAGGCTCAACACAATGGGGCGGGAGAACACGGCCGAGGTGGTAGGGGTGGCGCATAACGCCCGCCGGACGGACCGCCCCTGATGTTGCATCAGAGAACCGGCGTGGGCAGGGCCGTCGCGAGGCGGACGCGTCGACGCGCAGGTGTGCTGTCCGCCTCGCGGGGCCGGCTCGGCTGGTCGCCAGGACATGCCCCGGCGCGCGATCCGGCCAGGACGTTCCTCGGGCACCTGCCACATGCGGTGGGCCCGCGGCGCGAACGTGCGGCTGCGGTGACCGTTCAGGATGCCGGGCGCCGCAACCGCCGGTTGTATCCGGGATACGGATACGCAGGACCTGGAATGGTCGACGACCCGGTCGAGCTCATCTGGTGCGGGCACGCATGTGAACTCGTTCGCCCTGCAGGCTGAAGATGATCAGCAGTTCCAGGGGTCGGCCGCCGACGTTCGCCATGCCGTGCGGCGTTCTGGTGTCGAACTCGGCAGCCTCGCCGGCGTGCAGCTGGAAGTCCTGGTCACCCAGGGCGAGTCGCAGCGTGCCGGTCAGCACGTAGATCCATTCGTGGCCCTCGTGCGTTCGCTGGTCGAGCCGCTCGGGCACTGTCGCGGGTACGGGCAGGATCTGCTTGAAGGCGTTGGGGCCGCCTGGGGTGCGGGACAGCGGCACCCACGTCACGCCGTCCCTGGCCACCGGGCGCGGGTGAATGCGCGGGTCGCCCGTCGCCGGTGCGCCGACCAGTTCGTCCAGCGGCAGGTGGTACGCCTGGGCGAGGGGCAGGAGCACCTCGAGCGTGGGACGGCGCTGACCCGACTCGATCCGCGAGAGTGTGCTGACCGACATCCCTGTCAGCTCGGCGACCTGCTCCAACGTTGTTCCGTGCTGGCGGCGAATGGCACGCAGCCGAGGCCCGACCGCATCGAGGACGGCGTCAAAGTTCTCTCTCACCTCTCCATTTTGCGTTTTCCGCAAAGACATTTCCACTTCGGCGGGGATCGATCGCACAGTGACGGCATGACCAAGCCAGCATTCACCCAGCCCCAGCCCCAGCCCCAGTCCTCGGCCAACGAGGACATCGCCTCTGTCGACGTGGCCGTGGCAGGCGGAGGTCTCGCCGGCCTCGCCGCCGCACTCACCCTCGGCCGCGCCCGCCGCTCGGTCCTCGTGATCGACGCCGGCCACCCGCGCAACGCGCCCGCCGCGCACATGCACGGCTACCTGACCCGCGACGGCAAGAACCCCCTGGAGATGCTCCGCCTGGGACGCGAGGAGGTTCGCAGCTACGGCGGCCACATCGTCCGGGGCACCGTCGCCTCCGTCACCCGGCTCGACGACGGCCGATTCCAGCTGACCACGGGCGACGGCGCCGGCTACCGCGCCAGGCGGGTCCTGGTCGCCACCGGCCTGGTGGACCGGTACCCGGACATCCCCGGCCTCCACGAGCGGTGGGGACGGGACGTCGTGCACTGTCCCTACTGCTTCGGCTGGGAGCTGCGCGACGGAGCACTGGCGGTCCTGGGCACCGGCCCCACCGCCGTCATGCAGGCGTTGATGTGGCGTCAGTGGACCACCGACGTGGTCCTGTTCCAGCACACCGCCCCCGAACCCGGCCCAGAGCAGTCGGCCCAACTCGCCGCCCGCGGCATCAAGGTCGTGCGCGGCGAGGTGGAGGCCATCGAGATCCACGACGACCGCATCACCGGCGTCCGGCTCGCCTCGGGCGAGGTCCACCCGCGCGAGGTCGTCGCCGTCAACCCGTGGTTCGAGGCCCGCACCGACCTGCTCGGCCCCCTCGGCGCGAAGCTCACCGACCACCCGCTGGGCATCGGCCGCCAGGCCCAGGCCGAGCCGAGCGGCTACACCGGCGTCCCCGGCGTCTGGGTCGCCGGCAACGTCCTCGACGTGACCGCCGGAGTCATGCAGTCCGCGGCCTCCGGCGTCACCGCGGCCGCCACCCTCAACGCCGACCTGACCCTCGAGGACACCGCCCACGCGCTCGCCGCACAGAAGTGATCCCTCCAAGACCCGAAGGGACCGAAGCGGACACCGCGCAGGCCAAGCGGCCCGCGCCGCACACGCTCACGGACAAACGCCCGCGGTCCCCGGAGCACCGCCGCCAGCCCACCCACCGCCAGCGATGAGAGATCGCCATGCCCCACACCCCCGATCCGACCACGGCCACGCCGGCTCCCGTCCGGCCCGCCGCCGAGCCGGAACCACTGGCCGCAGACCCCCGCAGGTGGTTCGCCCTCGCCCTCATCTCCGTCGCGACCTTGATGATCGTCCTCGACTCATCCATCGTGACCATCGCACTGCCACACGCGCAGACCGATCTGCACATCTCGCCCGACAACCGACAGTGGGTCGTCACCGCCTACACGCTGCCCTTCGGCGGGCTCTTGCTGATCGGCGGCCGCATCGCCGACTTCGTCGGCCGCAAGCGCGTGTTCCTGATCGGGCTGCTCGGCTTCGCCGGTGCCTCCGCACTCGGCGCCGCCGCAGTCGACCAGGCGATGCTCTTCAGCGCCCGCGCCCTGCAAGGCGCCTTCGCCGCCGTCCTCGCACCGGCGGCCCTGTCCCTGCTCGCGGTCACCTTCACCCATGCCGCTGAGCGAGCGAAGGCCTTCAGCGTCTACGGCGCGGTCCAGGGCGCCGGCGGCGCGCTCGGACTGATCCTCGGCGGCATCCTCACCGAGTTCGCGAGCTGGCGCTGGACCCTGTTCGTCAACGTCCCGCTCGCGATCGCCGTGGCGGTGCTCGCGCTGAACGCCGTACGCGAGAGCAGGGCCCAAGGCGATCGGCGCTACGACGTGCCCGGGGCGCTCCTCGCCACCGGCGGGCTGACCGCCCTGGTGTACGGCTTCACCCAGGCCGCGAGCAGCGGCGTGGGCTGGCTCGCCCCCTCGACACTGACCCTGCTCGCCACCGCCCTGGTACTGCTGGCCGGCTTCGTCGCCCGCGAGGCACGCACCAGCCACCCCCTGCTGTCCCTTCGCATGGTGCTCGACCGCAACCGCGGCGGCGCACTGCTCGCCTCGTTGATCATCTTCGCCGGCATGTTCGGCATCTTCCTGTTCCTGACGTACTTCTTCCAGATCAACCTCGGCTACGGCCCGCTCACGGCCGCCCTCGGCTTCCTGCCGTTCAGCGCAGGCATCATCGTGACCGCGACGCTCGTCTCGGGCCTGCTCGACCGCCTCGGCCCGAAGCCGCTGCTGATCACCGGAACAGCCATGGGCGCTGCCGGCCTGTTCATGCTGTCGGCACTGCACCCCGGCTCGACCTGGCTCGGCGGGGTCCTGCCCGCCGAGATCGCGATGAGCATCGGCCTGGGCATGGTCTTCGTCCCGATCTCCACCGTCGCGCTGCACGGCGTCGCACCGCACGACGCGGGCGTGGCCAGCGCCGTACTCAACGCCACCCAGCAGGTCGGCGGGGCGCTGGGAACCGCGTTGCTCAACACGCTCTACGTCGCGGCGTTCAGCAGCTACCTGGCCACCCACCACCCCGTCACCGCCGCCGTGCAGGACGGCGCCTACCTCCACGGGTACCGCATCGCGTTCATGGCGGGCGGCAGCCTCCTCACACTCGCCCTGATCATCCTGCTCGCCTTGATCAACGCCAAACGCACCAACCCGCAAGAGGCCGCGTAAGACGGCGCCCGGCCTGTCCGGCGAACGGCCCGCTCTTGCTGCTTCCGCAAACCGAATTGCCGATCCGGGAGGCCGATGAAAGCTCGTGCGTACGCGCGGGCCGTTGCGGACCACCAGCACCTTGATCCCGTTCGATTCACCGCAAGGGAAGAGACTATGACCGCGCAGAGCTCTGACAGCAGCACGCAGTACATCCAGGAGTGGCGCGACTGGCGCGCGGGCTGGGAGCAGTTCCTGACGCAGCCCCACGGCTGGCTGGCTGCCGCATCCATCAACTGGGTCGAGGAGGACCCGCAGCACTTCCCCGGCCAGCCGGGGCTGTGGTGGCAGCAAGGCACCAAGCTGTACGTCGATCCGCAGGGGCAGACGATGTCCTACGACGGCGAGTCGTTCACCGACGTCCGGGGCTTCGATCTCAGCGACGCCCCGGACGACACCCGGATCATCGCCGGCGACCTGCAGATCGGAGTCACCTACCGGGACCAGTACCTGCTGGTGAACTACGACCCGCAGGCCCCGGAGCGCACCGAGTTCCGCGGCGTGCCGACCTTCGAGCCTGACCCCGGCTGGGTCCTGCAGGGCCGACTCGACCGCCACACCGCACCGAAGTCGCTCGACCTCGACACGGTGGGCACCGACAAGTACACCTACACCTCGCCGGGCGTCATCACGTTCACCCACGCCGGGTGTGAGCACACACTGACGCCCACCAGTTCTCCCTACGGCATGGTCGTGGTCTTCACCGACGCGACCAGCGGCGTCACCACCTACGGCGCCTGCCGCTCACTCTCGGTCCCCGAACCCGACCAGGACGGCACCGTCGTACTGGACTTCAACCGCGCGCTCAACCTGCCCTGCGCGTTCAGCGGCATGCCCGTCTGCCCCGTCGCTCCCGCCGAGAACCGGCTGCCGTTCGCCGTCGAGGCCGGCGAGAAGACCCCCCACAGCCGGCAGCACTGACATCCCGTCACTGGGAGTCGATGGCCTGGAGGAGGAACGTCCGCGGGGAACGAGGTCGTGAGCCGTGGGTGGCGGTGAGCGGCAGACCTGGTCGAACCGGCCGGCGCGGCGGCTCATCCGGAACGGGGCGAGCGGCACCGTGTGTGTGCCGGGCCGGTGGTCTCCTCGGCCGGACCAGGGATCAGCCGGGAGGGACGCGTCCACCGTGCGCTGCGTCAGCTCCCGGCGTTCCGGGGCAGGTTGACGCCGGGAGAACAGCCGATCTACGGTGTGCGCGAGCTACGAGTTCCGGTGATCAAGCCCTGGCTGGCCGGACGGCAACCCTCGACGCAGTGGGGTGCCCCAGGTGACGGCTCGGCGGATCTCTTCTTTCTGCAAGTGCGCTCACATCGGCCCCGAGGCGGGCCAGAACCCGGGAGGACGGCATGGCGAGAGCTCTGGTGCTGTGCTCCCGGCGCCATGTCGACCTGCAGCTGGTGTCCAGCTGTCTGTGTCGGGGCTGATCCCGCCCGCCGCGGGCCGGCAGAGCTGCCGCCGCCCGTCGCCGTAACCCTCGCTCCCCCTTCGTTCACCCGTTCCCTCACCTGACCTCGCACGCCGTGGCACGCCCTGCGCCTCGGCCGTCCAGTGCACCCTCGACGCGGAAGCAGAGACCACTGATGGCATTCCACACCGGCCCGACGCCGTACAGACCCCTTCGCCCCGGCCTCGGCGCGATCTCCCTCGGCACCGCGTTCCTGGTGGCCCTGACCGGCTGCACCAGCAGCAAGGACGGCAGCACCGCGAGCTCCGGCTCGGCGATCACCGTCGGTACGACCGACCAGGTCACCAGCCTCGACCCGGCGGGCGCGTGGGACGCGGGCTCCGGCACCGTCGAGGGCGAGGTCTACGCGACTCTGCTGAGCCAGAAGTACGGCTCCGCAGACGTCTCCCCGGACCTCGCCACCGGGATCAGGCTGACCGGGCCCAAGGAGTACACGGTCACGCTCCAGAAGGGCCTGAAGTTCGCCAACGGCCACGAACTCACGTCCTCGGACGTCAAGTTCAGCTTCGACCGGGACCTGAAGATCGCCGACGAGAACGGCCCGTCGTCACTGCTGTACAACCTCGCCTCGGTCGCCGCCCCGGACCCGACCACGGTCGTCTTCACCCTCAAGTCGGCCAACGACACGCTGTTCCCGCAGGTGCTGTCCACGGCCGCCGGCTACATCGTGGACGAGCAGGTGTTCCCCGCGGACAAGATCCTCGACGACAAGTCGATCGTCGCGGCGAATCCGTGGAACGGACCGTACGGCGTCAAGAGCTACGACAAGAACTCGCTGGTCTCCTTCACCGCCAACGCGGAGTACAAGGGGCAGCTCGGCACGCCGAAGACCAAGAACGTCCAGCTGAAGTACTACACGGACGCCGGCAACCTGAAGCTCGACGTCCAGCAGGGGACCATCGACGCCGTCTACCGCACGCTCACCACCACCGACCTGGACGACCTCGCCAAGCAGAAGGACATCAAGGTCCACACCGGCTCCGGCAACGGCATCCGCTACATCGTCTTCGACCTGGCGAGCCAGCCCTACGGCACCAGGACGAAGAACGCCGACGCGAAGAAGGCCCTCGCCGTCCGGCAGGCGGTCGCGGACACCGTCGACCGGTCCCAACTCGCCCAGCAGGTCTACAAGAACACCTACCAGCCGCTCTACAGCTCCGTCCCGGACG
>NZ_JAGXJL010000286.1:0-272 GCF_019091475.1 Streptomyces sp. GbtcB6
TTCTTTATTAATATTCGTACGCTTCTTGTAATTCGGGGTTCTCCTACTATAAGAAGGCTTCTATATTCTTCTTTTAGTAACCTTCTTCTTATTCTAACCCTCAATAATATCTTTAATAAACTTCGAGTAAATTAATTTGAATTACTTATTTATATAATATATTTATACTCTTAATATTCTAATTAAATTTAATAATACTCTTTAAATTAAAACCGCCGAAGCCTAACGATAATAAGCCGAAGTACGAAAGATAATAGGCTGAAATTGAAAGA
>NZ_JAGXJL010000287.1:0-272 GCF_019091475.1 Streptomyces sp. GbtcB6
TGTTATTATTATGTTTAACACGTGTAACAAAATTTAATAAAATAATTAATTTACAACACTGAATATAATTCCGGGACAATTTTTAATAAGATGCAATTAAGAAAGCATAATAATACTCAAGACAAAGTCATAGCATAAATTCATTTAATAGAATATAATATTAACACATAGTTAATCTACAAATATACATTAGTAAATACATTTAAGAGAACAAAATAGGTATTAACTAATTAAAATTACCATATTTTGTGACTGTGTAATGAGTTGTCATT
>NZ_JAGXJL010000288.1:0-272 GCF_019091475.1 Streptomyces sp. GbtcB6
TCGCCCGCCGACGTGCTGGCCCGCCGCCAACGCTCGTTGTGCTTAATCAAGCCGGACAGCGTGGAAGCAGTGTTTACCCGCGACGAAGAAACCGACCGGTTCGAAGCACGGTTAATCTTCAATGTAGGCCGCTTACGCAACGAAGACGGCTTGCCCGTGGGCGATGTATTTTGGCGGGCATGGGGATCGGACCAACTGGGCGACGAAGAATACGTGGAGTTCGACGAAGCGGCGCTGCAAGCCGAGTTCGGCGATCTGTACCTGGCAATTGG
>NZ_JAGXJL010000289.1:0-271 GCF_019091475.1 Streptomyces sp. GbtcB6
TAAGATTGTTGTGCATTCATACCTGAATTCTTACCTTATAAATTCGGTTTTTAGTTGCTCTTTTCCTTGTTAGGTAAGTTGCACTTTCAGCTGAACTTTCCTTTGTTGAAAACTTCTTAAAAGAGAAGCAATTCTCTTTTGGAAAGTTGTCTTTTTTAGGGAAACTTTGTTTATTGCCTTTTCCTTATTGATTTCGATTGTATCTTGATACAATCAGAATATCTAATCTGTTTTTGGCAGGAATCAAGCGGTACACCGATGCCAAGCAGGC
>NZ_JAGXJL010000290.1:0-270 GCF_019091475.1 Streptomyces sp. GbtcB6
CATCGGTAAGGTATGGCTCCTATGCTAAAACTCGAATAGGGCATTAACATAATCAGGATCACTTTTAACTAAGCTTGGATGAAAAAGAAAATATGCAACTACTACATCAAAGTGTGTTCTTTCTTCTTTTAACATAGCTCACATGGATGTAATTATACTTTAATGAGAAAAATCATAAGTAAAGTGTTTTTGGTACATCATTTAAATTAAACAATTATAACTCACAGACATGACGATGCTCTTTAAGCATTAAGTAAAGCTTGAGAGTTG
>NZ_JAGXJL010000291.1:0-270 GCF_019091475.1 Streptomyces sp. GbtcB6
CACAATGGACATTCACTAAAGAAGCTCTGCAAAATAGAGAATTGAAGGTGCATAAGCTTTGCAGAATGAAGAAACAAGGTTGCAAAAGCTCTGCAAAACAAAGAGCAAAGTTGCAAAATTTGTATAGAGATAAAGCAAGAGCAACAATCAACAAAGCAAGTATAGTAGCAGGGAAGGAGAGGTGGTTGAGAGAAAGAGTTGTGGAGCAAGAGATGGCAGAAGATCGATTAATTTTCACCACTGCCAATTTCCTAGAGTTCCCCTATTTGT
>NZ_JAGXJL010000292.1:0-270 GCF_019091475.1 Streptomyces sp. GbtcB6
GAGCAGACATTTTTGACATTTAAGGGGAAATTATTAGAGTTACGCGAAGAACTCAAAACTTTACCTGAAGAAAAGCCAACGAAGTCAGTCCCTGTTGGTGTACAAGCTTTATTTACTGAGCAAGTAGTCGTCGTTGATGAAAAAGACGATTTGAAAGCAGCTATCGTAGGGACAAAAGAACTTGTTGCCTTAGCCGAGTTCAATTTCTTTAACTTAGGGATCTTCTCGTATAAGGATGTAGCTTACTATGAATTAGTCGATCAGACAGGT
>NZ_JAGXJL010000003.1:1678-2992 GCF_019091475.1 Streptomyces sp. GbtcB6
GGGGTGATGGGTGGCTGGTCGTTGTTTGAGAACTGCACAGTGGACGCGAGCATCTGTGGCCAAGTTTTTAAGGGCGCACGGTGGATGCCTTGGCACCAGGAACCGATGAAGGACGTGGGAGGCCACGATAGTCCCCGGGGAGTCGTCAACCAGGCTTTGATCCGGGGGTTTCCGAATGGGGAAACCCGGCAGTCGTCATGGGCTGTCACCCGCTGCTGAACACATAGGCAGTGTGGAGGGAACGAGGGGAAGTGAAACATCTCAGTACCCTCAGGAAGAGAAAACAACCGTGATTCCGGGAGTAGTGGCGAGCGAAACCGGATGAGGCCAAACCGTATACGTGTGAGACCCGGCAGGGGTTGCGTATGCGGGGTTGTGGGATCTCTCTTCTGTCGTCTGCCGGCGGCAGGACGAGTCAGAAACCGTTGATGTAGGCGAAGGACATGCGAAAGGTCCGGCGTAGAGGGTAAGACCCCCGTAGTCGAAACATCAGCGGCTCGTTTGAGAGACACCCAAGTAGCACGGGGCCCGAGAAATCCCGTGTGAATCTGGCGGGACCACCCGCTAAGCCTAAATATTCCCTGGTGACCGATAGCGGATAGTACCGTGAGGGAATGGTGAAAAGTACCGCGGGAGCGGAGTGAAATAGTACCTGAAACCGTGTGCCTACAAGCCGTGGGAGCATCCTTGTGGTGTGACTGCGTGCCTTTTGAAGAATGAGCCTGCGAGTTTGCGGTGTGTTGCGAGGTTAACCCGTGTGGGGTAGCCGTAGCGAAAGCGAGTCCGAAGAGGGCGTTTTAGTAGCACGCTCAAGACCCGAAGCGGAGTGATCTAGCCATGGGCAGGTTGAAGCGGAGGTAAGACTTCGTGGAGGACCGAACCCACCAGGGTTGAAAACCTGGGGGATGACCTGTGGTTAGGGGTGAAAGGCCAATCAAACTCCGTGATAGCTGGTTCTCCCCGAAATGCATTTAGGTGCAGCGTCGTGTGTTTCTTGCCGGAGGTAGAGCACTGGATAGGCGATGGGCCCTACCGGGTTACTGACCTTAGCCAAACTCCGAATGCCGGTAAGTGAGAGCGCGGCAGTGAGACTGTGGGGGATAAGCTCCATGGTCGAGAGGGAAACAGCCCAGAGCATCGACTAAGGCCCCTAAGCGTACGCTAAGTGGGAAAGGATGTGGAGTCGCAGAGACAACCAGGAGGTTGGCTTAGAAGCAGCCACCCTTGAAAGAGTGCGTAATAGCTCACTGGTCTAGTGATTCCGCGCCGACAATGTAGCGGGGCTCAAGCGTACCGCCGAAGTCGTGTCATTGC